>NZ_JBOHHI010000062.1:0-5097 GCF_050700595.1 Mycobacterium sp. | reverse complement strand
CCCTTCATGGCGTCGTCGAACTCTTGGTGGTGTTCCGGGTTTTCCAGCTTGACCACGAACGAGGCGGGAAACGAGTCCTGAGCGGCCACATCCTTGAACTGCGGAAATTTGCGGATCGCATCGGCGTAGGCGTCGTCGCGGTTGAGGAACCGCACCGATTTGACGTCGTTGCGCGTCTCGATCCGTTCCCGTAACGCCCGGCACGGGTCGGACTCGCAGGCCGGGTCGTTTGCCGAGACGTCATCGGTCAAAAACACCTGCGTTTCGACCCGGTCCAGGTAGATGACGCGGGAGTGGTCGGCCAGCCGTACCACCAGCAGCCCGCCGCCGAAGAGGCCGATCGAGATCGCCGTTGTCAGAATCATCGCGACGGTCATGGTGACATTGCGGCGAAGACCGGTCAGAACCTCGTTGAGCAGAAAACCAAAGCGCACTTAACGATCCATTCCGTAGACACCCCGCTGCTCGTCACGCACCAGCCGGCCCAGCGACAGTTCCACCACCCGCTGCCGCATCGAGTCGACGATGTGATGGTCGTGGGTGGCCATCAGCACCGTCGTTCCGGTGCGGTTGATTCGCTCCAGCAAATCCATGATGTCGTTGCTGGTCTCCGGGTCGAGGTTGCCGGTCGGCTCGTCGGCCAGCAGCACCAGCGGCCGGTTGACGAACGCGCGTGCGGTCGCGACCCGCTGTTGTTCGCCACCGGACAGCTCGTGCGGCAGCCGGTTGGCCTTTCCGGACAGACCGACCATCTCCAGTACGTCGGGGACTACCCGGTTGATGGTGTCGGTGCGCTTGCCGATCACCTCCAGCGCGAAGGCAACATTCTCGAACACCGTCTTTTGCTGCAGCAGCCGGAAGTCCTGGAAGACGCACCCGATCACCTGCCGCAACTTGGGGATGTGTCGCCCGGGCAGCGCGTTGACGTGGAACTTCGAAACCCGCACGTGGCCGCTGGTGGGCGTTTCGGCGGCCAGCAGCAGCCGCATGAACGTCGACTTGCCGGAGCCGGACGGGCCGATCAGAAAAACGAACTCACCCTTGTCGATCTTGACGTCGACGTTGTCGAGCGCCGGCCGCGCCGACGACTTGTACTGCTTGCTGACATGGTCGAGGGTGATCATCACGGGTCGCCAGTGTAACTGGGAGTTTCGATCGAGCCGGCCACGCTATGGGGCGGGTGTCGGCGGGGGCGGCATCGGCGCCGGGCCGGGTTCGGGTTCCGGCGGTTCCGACGTCGAGGGCGGCGGCCCGAATGGGGGCGGCAGCACGATCGGCGGGATCAGCGGCGGCGGCGTGGTGGTCGTCGTGGTGGTCGTCGGCGGTGTTGTCGTGGTGGTGGTGGTCGGTGTCCACGTCGGCGTGGGGGTCGGCTGCTGCACCCGGGTGCGCGGCACCCAGGTGTAGTTGGGGTCGGGTACGTAGCCCGGCGGCACCACTTGCGTAGCCGGTACCTGTTTGCGCCCGGACGGCGACTCATTCGACTGCTGATAGGTGCTGTAGGTCCACCACACCGCGATGAACGCAACGACCAGCACCACGGTGGAAGTGCGCACGTGGCCGCCCAACAAGTAGGCGGGCCAGCCGCGGCTCAGGCCACGGCCGAGCCTTTTCAATCCGGTCAGCGTGAACTTCACGGCTTATGCGCCGGGGCTTGCGCTTCGTCCTCGGTGTCGTCGACCCGTGCCGGGTGGGCGATTGCCTCGACCGGCGGTGTGCCGTCGGCAACAGTGACGATGCCGGCGCGGGCGAGCGCCCGGACCGCGAGCGCCCGCAACTTCCGTCCCGCTTCGAACTGTCGCCCGGGCAGTGTGCGGGCCACCATCCGCAGGTTGACGGTGTCGACCTGGATGCTCTCCACCCCCATCACCGACGGTGCGTCCAGCAGCAACTGACCCAGCAGTTCGTCGTCACGTGCGGACTCGCACTCCTGGTGTAGGACGTCGCTGACCACGCCCAGGTCCGCGGTGGTCGGTACCGGTATGTCGATGACGGCACGGGCCCAGTCCTTGGACAGGTTCGTTGCCTTGACCACCTTGCCGTTGCCGATAGTGGACACCTCGCCCTCGCTGGAACGCAGCCTGGTCACCCGAAGTGTGACGTCCTCGACGGTCCCCTCGGCTACCGCCGTGGAAGCCAATTCGAGCCGGACCAGGTCACCGAAGCCGTACTGCTTCTCGGCGATGATGAAGAACCCGCCCAGCAAGTCCTCGATAACCCCCCGACCGCCGAAGCCAAGCGATACCCCTACTGCAGCGGCCGGGCCGGCCAGCGTGCTCATCGGAAGCCCCAGGGCAGTAATGATTTCCAGGGCGACAACCACATAGATCAACGCGATTGACAGCCACGAGATCACCGATGCCACGGCCTGCCGGTGTTTGGCGGCCTCCGAGCGCACCAACGTATCGCCCTCGGCGAAATCAGCGTCCATCCGGCGGGTAATTTGTCGAGCCGCCCAGGTGACGAACCGGACCGCCAGCAGCGACCCGATCAACAGCAGCACGATATGCAGCCCGGTGGTCATGAACCATTGATCGAAGTTGCCGTGCCAGAGATCGCTCCAACGCAGCGCCATCGCAGAAATCGTGGTATCAGTCGTCATCTCGTCTGTTACGCCACCGGATCCCCGCTTCCAGGAACCCGTCGATGTGCCCGTCCAAAACGGCGGTCGGATTGCCCACCTCGTAGTCGGTCCGCAGATCCTTGACCATCTGGTAGGGGTGCACGACGTAGGACCGCATCTGGTTACCCCAGGAGCTGCCGCCCTCCCCTTTCAATGCGTCGAGCTCGGCGCGTTCTTCTAAGCGCTTACGCTCCAACAACTTTGCCTGCAGCACCCGCGTCGCCGCCAGCTTGTTCTGCAGTTGCGACTTCTCGTTCTGGCAGGTGACGACGATCCCGGTCGGGATGTGGGTGAGCCGCACCGCCGAGTCGGTGGTGTTCACCGACTGACCGCCCGGGCCACTGGAGCGGTAGACATCCACGCGCACATCGCCTTCCGGGATGTCGATGCGGTCGGTGGTCTCCACCACCGGCAGCACCTCGACCTCGGCGAACGACGTCTGTCGCCGGTGCTGGTTGTCGAACGGGCTGAGCCGCACCAGCCGGTGAGTGCCCTGCTCGACCGACAGCGTGCCATAGGCGAACGGCGCGTGCACAGCGAACGTCGCGCTTTTGATCCCGGCCTCTTCGGCGTACGAGGTGTCGAACACCTCGACGGAATACTTGTGCTGCTCGGCCCAGCGGACGTACATCCGCATCAGCATCTCGGCCCAGTCGGCGGCGTCCACCCCGCCGGCCCCCGACCGGATGGTGACCAGCGCCTCGCGCTCGTCGTACTCGCCGGACAGCAGGGTGCGGACCTCCATCGCCTCGACGTCGGCCCGCAGCGCCTTGAGCTCGGCGTCGGCTTCAGCGAGCGCTTCAGTGTGGCTAGCGCCGGCTTCTTCAGCCGCCAGCTCGTAGAGCACCGGCAGGTCGTCGATGCGACGGCGCAGCTTTTCGACGCGGCGCAGTTCGCCCTGCGCGTGTGACAGCTCGCTGGTCACCCGCTGCGCCCGGGACTGGTCATTCCACAGATTGGGGTCGGACGCCTCGTGCTCGAGCTTCTCGATGCGGCTGCGCATACCTTCGATGTCGAGCACCCGCTCCACCGTGGTCAGGCTGGAGTCAAGGGCGGCGATGTCGGCCTGACGGTCGGGTTCCACAGCTCATCAGATTACCGGCGCCAGCCGCAGCTGGCGTGGGGGGACGTTTAGCATCGGAGATTATGCGCGCATACCACGTCGCGATCGTCGGCTCCGGTCCTGCCGGGTTCTTCGCGGCAGCGTCGCTGCTCAAGGCCGACGGGGTAGATGTCGCCGTCGACATGCTGGAGATGCTGCCGACGCCGTGGGGCCTGGTGCGTTCGGGTGTCGCGCCCGACCATCCCAAGATCAAGTCGATCAGCAAGCAGTTCGAAAAGACCGCCGACGACCCGCGCTTCCGGTTCTTCGGCAATATCAGGGTCGGCGAACATGTTCAGCCCGCTGAACTCACCGAGCACTACGACGCGGTGATCTACGCGGTCGGGGCACAGTCGGACCGATCACTGAACATTCCCGGCGAAGAACTGCCGGGCAGCATCGCCGCCGTCGATTTCGTGGGCTGGTACAACGCCCACCCGCACTTCGAGCAGATCACGCCGGATCTGTCGGGCCGTCGCGCAGTTGTCATAGGCAACGGCAACGTCGCGCTGGATGTCGCCCGCATTTTGGTGACCGCCCCCGACGTGCTCGCGCAGACCGACATCGCCGACTATGCACTGGACTCGCTGCGTCCGTGCAGCGTTGCGGAAGTGGTCGTCGTCGGTCGGCGCGGACCGCTGCAGACCGCGTTCACGACGTTGGAGCTGCGCGAGCTGGCCGACCTCGAAGGCGTCGACGTGGTGGTCGATCCGGCGCAGCTGGAGGGCATCAGCGACGACGACGCGGCCGCGGTGGGCAAGATCTGCAAGCAGAACATCAAGGTGCTGCGAGATTACGCGGCCCGCGAGCCGCGTCCGGGTCATCGCCGAATCGTGTTCCGGTTCTTCACCTCCCCGATCGAGATCAAAGGCAATGGGAAAGTCGAGCAGATCGTGCTCGGCCGTAACGAACTGGTCAGCGACGACAGCGGTCGGGTGGTGGCCAAGGACAGCGGCGTGCGCGACGAGCTGCCGGTCCAGCTGGTGGTGCGCTCGGTCGGCTACCGCGGGCTGCCCACCGCGGGGCTGCCGTTCGACGCCAAGAGTGGAACCATCCCGAACAGCGACGGTCGCGTCGCCGATAGCCGTAACGAGTATGTGGTCGGCTGGATCAAGCGAGGGCCGACCGGGGTGATCGGCACCAAGAAAAAGGACTCGCAGGACACCGTCGACGCCCTGCTCGCGGACCTGGCCGGACGGACACCGGCCGATTTCGCGCAGTTTTCCGAAGACCACGCCGACAAGCTCGCCGAGTGGCTGGCCTCGCGCCAGCCGCAGCTCGTCACAAGCGCGCACTGGAAGCTACTCGACGAGTACGAGCGCTCCGCCGGCGAGCCGCACGGACGGCCGCGGGTCAAGCTGTCCAGCCTGGC
>NZ_JBOHHI010000061.1:0-17104 GCF_050700595.1 Mycobacterium sp. | reverse complement strand
CTGTACAGCCGTGCCGCGAGTGATGGCTCTGGTCTCGGCCACCGACGCATGATGCAACAAGATCCACATCGTATAGAGATAGAGCCGTATTCGCGATCTCGGGAGGGTCTCGACGGGGTCACGCAGTCCGACCCCCACTTCAGGTCGTTCCGACCCCGCATCGTCGCCGAACGCTAGCCGCCAGAGTGCATGACGTCGGCTCCGGACGGAACCGTGCAGTCGTCGCGGTCGGTGAGCCAGCCCTCCGGCAAAGCCACCCGGGCGGGTGATCCCTGCCGGCCGCGCGGCCCGCTGGCCACCTCCGGGAACGGAACCGCGGGTTCGAGCCGGTTCAGCAGAACGTCGAGTTCATCGAGTGTTTTGACCAGCGCCAACGCCCGCCGCAGCCCGGATCCGGCGGGGAAACCATGCAGGTACCAGCCGATGTGCTTGCGGATATCCCGCATGCCCTTCTCCTCGCCGAAATGGTCGGCCAGCAGCCTGGCGTGCCGGCGGATGACGTCGGCGACCCCACCAAGGGTCGGCGGGGTAGGCGGCGGGCTGCCGGTGAAGGCGGCCGACAGCTCGGCGAACAGCCATGGCCGGCCCAGGCAGCCCCGGCCGATCACGACCCCGTCGCAGCCGGTGACGGCCATCATGGTCAGCGCGTCGCTGGCGTCGAAGATGTCCCCGTTACCCAGCACCGGGATCGTTCGCACATGCTGCTTGAGCTGGGCGATCTGTGCCCAATCCGCGGCACCGGAGTAGCGCTGCGCCGCGGTGCGGGCATGCAGCGCGACCGCGGCCGCGCCCTCGGTTTCCGCGATGCGACCGGCGTCCAGGTGGGTGTGGTGGGCGTCGTCGATCCCGATCCGGAACTTGACGGTCACCGGGATGTCGGTGCCGTCGGTGGCGCACACGGCCGCCGCGACGATCTGGCCGAACAGCCGCCGCTTGAACGGCAGCGCCGCTCCGCCGCCGCGGCGGGTCACCTTGGGCACCGGGCAACCGAAGTTCATGTCGATGTGGTCGGCCAGGCCCTCGTCGGCGACCATCTTGACGGCCGCATACGTGGTCGCCGGGTCGACGGTGTAAAGCTGCAGCGAGCGCGGCGATTCGTCGGGAGAGAACGTCGTCATGTGCAGGGTGGCCGGGTGTCGCTCGACGAGGGCACGCGCGGTCACCATCTCGCAGACGTAGAGACCGCTGACCGTGCCGACCGTGGCTTGCTCCAGCTCGCGGCACAGCGTCCGGAAAGCGACGTTCGTCACCCCCGCCATCGGGGCCAGCACGACCGGGCTGGCGAGCGCGATCGGGCCGATGCGCAACGCCGGGCTACCGCCGGCTCATGCTCAGGGTGCCCGCGGTTTGATGCAGCTCGCGGGCGGTGGTCTTCACGCCCTTGCGGGCGTCCCGCTCGAGTTGGCGCTGCTTGGACACCTCGAACTTGTCGCACGCTTGCTCGAGTTCCTTCACCAGCACGGCAACGTCGTCGCGCAACTCGGCGGCCTCACCGGTGAAGTCGTCGCGCTCGAAGATGCGCCACTTCTTCAGCACCGGCATCACCACCTCGTCGAGGTGGATGCGCGGGTCATACACGCCGCCGACGGCGATCATCACGGCCTTGCGGCGAAACTCCGGCACCGAGAACCCGGGCATCTTGAAGTTGCGCAGAACGCGGTGCAACGAGTGCATCGCCTTGTTCGGTGCGATCTCGATGCCGGCTTCGCTGACGTCGCGGTAGAAGATCATGTGCAGGTTCTCGTCGTGCGAGATCTTGGCCAGCAGCTGATCGGCGATCGTCTCGTTGCACGCCTTGCCGGTGTTGCGGTGCGAAATGCGGGTGGCAAGCTCCTGGAACGTGACGTAGAGAATCGAGTCGAAGATGTTCTCGGCTAACAGGTCGCCCTGCTGGTTCTGGCCCGGGCTGAAGCCCCGGGTCACCACCTCGATGCGCAGCTTTTCCAACTCGACCGGGTCGACCGCGCGGGTCACCACCAAGTAGTCGCGTAGCGCGATCCCGTGGCGGTTTTCCTCGGCGGTCCAGCGGTTCACCCACTGGCCCCAGGCGCCGTCCATGCCGAAGCTCATCGCGATCTCGCGGTGATAGGACGGCAGATTGTCCTCGGTCATCAGGTTCTGGACCATCGCCACCTGCGCGACGTCGGAAAGCTGGGAGTGCTCGGGCTCCCAGTCCTGTCCGCCCAGCGCGTAGAAGTTCTTGCCATCCGACCACGGGATGTAGTCGTGCGGGTTCCAGGCCTTGTGCATGCTCAGATGCCGGTTGAGGTTCTTCTCGACGACCGGCTCGAGTTCACGCAACAGGTCCAAGTCTTGAGGGTCCGGCACAGCGCCTCCTCGGTATCTGTGTCTGTCGGTTCCAGTCAATATATCTGTGTACGTCAGTAGCATCAAGTTTGGCGCGCAGTCGTTGCCGAACAGACGCAAAAGCCCCCGACACGCCCGGGTAAAAAGGGGCTTTCGTGTCTGCTCACGCTACTAGGTTGTGGCCCGCGTCAGTAGCATGTCGACGCAGTAGTTGATGAACTGCTCACGGGTGGCCGCCAGCCGCCCGTCCAGGTAGGCGGTGAACAGCGCGGTCAAACCGCCGATCAGGCTGGTGGCCGCCATGTGCTGCAGCACCGGGTCGCTGATTCTGGTCAGCTTGCGCTGCAGCAGTTCGATGAAGCTGGGCATCCATTCCGCGCCGGAGCGGGTCAGCACCGGCTCGACCGCCGGGGCCAGCAGCAACACCCGTCCGCGAACAGGATCGTCGACCATCAGCGCGACAAATCGCTCGACGGCCTCGCGCGGCGTGGTCGCCGACATCAGCGTCGACATCGCCCGGGTGCACACGTCGTCGTAAACAGCGCGTACGAAGTCGTCGCGGTCGGTGAAGCTCTCGTAGAAGTAGCGCTCGGTCAACCCTGCCTCGCGGCACACCGCCCGCACGGTCACCGCCGGACCGCTCCGTTCGCCGAGCAGTTTCACGCCGGCGGCGACGAGTTTGTCCCGGCGCAGCGCCTGGCGATCCTCCAGCGGGACACCCGACCAGCGGCCCCGTCGTTGACCGGACGCCACAACACTCCTAAACTCGATAGTGACAACGCATGTAGTCAAACTGCGCTGACACGGACAGGAAACCACACCAGTGACTCAAGATACTTTCCGGGCGCGCCCGCTGACCAGCGAAGGCGGTCCCAATGCCGGGGTGGCGGCCGGCTGCCCGGTGTCGCCGCTGGGATATGACGGACCGCCGCAGCCGCTCGGTCCGGACTCCCTGACGTGGGAATACTTCGGCGATTGGCGCGGCATGCTGCAGGGTCCCTGGGCCGGTTCCATGCAGAACATGCACCCGCAGCTGGGCGCGGCGGTCGAAGATCACTCGACGTTCTTTCGGGAACGCTGGCCGCGGCTGTTGCGATCGCTGTATCCGATCGGCGGCGTCGTTTTCGACGGCGAGCGTGCCCCGACGACCGGTGCCGAGGTGCGCGACTATCACACCGACATCAAGGGCACCGATGCGCAGGGCCGCCGCTATCACGCGCTGAACCCCGACGTCTTCTATTGGGCGCACTCGACGTTCTTCGTCGGCACCTTGCATGTCGCCGAACGGTTCTGCGGCGGAATCACCGAAGCCGAGAAGCGACAGCTGTTCGACGAACACCTCCAGTGGTACCGGATGTACGGCATGAGCATGCGGCCAGTGCCCAAGAGCTGGGAAGAGTTTCAAGTCTATTGGGACCGCATGTGTCGCGAGGTGCTCGAGAACAACTTTGCTGCCCGCGAGGTGCTCAACTTGACGGAGTTACCGAAACCACCTTTTGCGCAACGGCTTCCAGATTGGTTGTGGAACGTGCAGCGCAAGCTGATGGCGCCGTTCTTCGTATGGGTGACCGTCGGTCTCTACGACCCGCCGGTGCGCGAGCTGATGGGCTACACCTGGTCAAAGCGCGACGAGTGGCTACACCGGCGGTTCGGCGACCTGGTGCGGGTGGTGTTCGCCTGCGTGCCGCCGCGCTACCGCAAACATCCGCGGGCGCGCGCCGGTGTGGATCGGGCCGTCGGCCGGATTCCGGCCGATGCCCCGCTGGTGCACACACCGGCACGCAACCTGCCGCCGGCCGACGAGCGCGGCAACCCAACGCACTACTGCCCCAAGGTGTGACGCACAGCCCTCAGTGGGCGTGGTTGTGCTTTTCCTCCAGCCCGGACTGATGCACGTGGGCGTGCGTGTGTTCGGTTCCGTCGTCGTGGGTGTGGGGGTGTTCGTGCTCGACGTGTTCGTGCTCGTGCGCGGTGTGCGGGTGTGTGTGCGTGACGCCGCCGTGCTCATGCTCGTGCGAATGCGGCGCTTCGTGGGTGTGTTCTTCGTGTTGCGACATGGTCATCCTTTTCTGTATTGGGCGGCGACGCGCAATCCGTCGTCGACGCGGTGATGCGGTGGAACCCCGGGACCGGCGTGCTCGGCGTTGAACACCGCATCCATGACGAGCTGGCGCACGTGGTTGTTCTCCAGGCTGTAGAAGATGGTGGTTCCTTCGCGGCGGGTGCGCACCAGGCGTGCCATCCGCAGCTTCGCCAGGTGCTGGGAAACCGACGGCGCCGGCTTCCCCACATGCTCGGCGAGTTCGTTGACCGACATCTCGCGATCGGCGAGCGACCACAACACCTGGACGCGGGTGGCGTCGGCCAACATCCGGAACACCTCGACGACCAGGCTGACCTGGTCGTCCGGCAACCGGACATTCTCACTATCTGCATGCATACGCAGATACTAGCGCAAGGTCGGTCGCTGTCAAGGGGGCGACGTCTATCCACCGTCCCGGCTGATAAGTAGCTGATCTATATTATTGAAAAGCCGGGACGGAGGCAGTCGGATGCGCACCGAAAGCGATAGTTGGGATCTGGCGACGAGCGTCGGGGCGACGGCCACGATGGTCGCCGCACAGCGGGCGCTGGCGTCGGCGGCATCGTTGATCGACGACCCGTTCGCGGCGCCGCTGGTGCGTGCCGTCGGCATCGACGTCTACACCCGACTGGTGGACGGCAAGATTGCGGTCAAGGAGGACGCCGAGTTCGACCCGGACCGGATGGCCCGGGGCATGGCCGTGCGAACCCGGTTCTACGACCAGTTTTTCGTCGACGCCACACACAGCGGGATCCGTCAGGCGGTCATTCTCGCGGCCGGCCTCGATGCGCGGGCCTATCGCTTGTCGTGGCCAACCGGCACCGTGGTCTATGAGGTCGATATGCCGGAGGTCATCGAGTTCAAGACTTCGACGCTGCGCAAGCTCGGTGCCGAGCCGACGGCCGAGCGGCGCACGGTGGCCGTGGATCTGCGTGACGACTGGCCGGCGGCGCTTCGGGCGGCCGGGTTCGACCCGCACGAGGCGTCGGCGTGGAGCGCCGAGGGGCTGGTGGTCTACCTGCCGCCGGAGGCCCAGGACGCGCTGTTCGACAACATCACCGCACTGAGTGCTGCCCCCAGTCGGCTGGCTTCCGAATTCGTGCCGGACACAGCGATTTTCGCCGACGAGCGATGGCGCGCGCATCACGACCGGATGAGCGAGCTCGGATTTGACATCGACTTCAACGATCTGGTCTATCACTTCGAACGCAGCCACATCATCGAATACCTGGCCGGGCGTGGCTGGCAGGTGTCGCACCGCACAGTGGCGCAGTTGCACGCGGACAACGGTTTCGTGTACTCCGATGACGAGGTCGCCGCGGCGTTTGCCGACGTGACCTACCTCGACGCCGTACTGAGTTAGCCGGGCAGGCGTTAGTGCAGGTGCGGTAGGACGTTGGCGCGGTAGAAATCGATCGCGGCGATTGGGTCCTGCTGAGCAAAGTGCATAAACGGGGTCGCCCCGGCGTCGAGAACGGCCTGCACCGCTTTGATGTGGGTGGCGGGATCGGTGCCTGTCGTCCAGCCGTTGATCACCTTGTCCAGCGGGTTGGCCTGGGCCGCCTGTTGGATGGCGACGGGTTGGGCTGGTCGACGGCGCCGCCGGTGAACCGCCACAGCTCGACGCCGCGGTTGATCTCGGCCTGATCGCCGACGACGGCGAACATTTCGGCCCGCTTGCCCAGGGTGGCCGGATCGCGGCCGGAATCGTGCGCGCCCTGGTTGAACGCCGCCACCAGCTTTTGGTTCTTCATGCTGTCGGCTTCGGCGATCCCTCCGTCGCCGTACTGTCCGGCCAGGTGTGCGCTTTTCGGTCCGCCCGCGGCCACGAAGATCGGCGGCGGTGACGGCGGCAGGTCGTAGATTTTGAGCTGGTTGGTCTGAAAGTAGCGGCCGTAAAACGAGATTCGTTGACCGCTCCACAGTTGGCGGATGAGGTCGATGGCTTCGATCAAGCGGTCGTGACGTTCTTGGTACGGGCCGAATTGGGTGGTCGCGGCCTGCTCGTTGAGCCGCTCGCCGGTACCGACACCAAGGAAGACCCGGCCGGGGTAGAGCACCGCGAGCGAGGCGAACGCGTGCGCGACGGTCGTCGGGTGGTAGCGATAAATCGGACAGGTGACCCCGGTGCCGAACGGAACGTGACTGGTTCGTTGGCCCACCAACGCCAGGGTGATCCACGGGAACATCGAATGGCCCTCGTTGTCTTGCCACGGCTGAATGTGGTCGCTGGCCCACAGGTAGCGGAATCCGGCCTGCTCGGCTGCCTGCGCCTGGTCGACCAGCTGGCTCGTCGGGAACTGCTCGTGGGACAGCACAAAACCGACGCCCGGGCCCAACGGCGGCGGTGCGTTGGTCGGTTTCGGGCCACACGAAGCCAGCGCGGCGGCGCTCAGTCCCGCCGCGGCCAGCCCGAAGGAGCGTCGTGACATTCCAGTCATGCGCCGGGGGTACCCGAAGTGAGCGACGGCGCCAATGCCGCTGGGCCGAGTGACCATCAAGGATGAGCCGAATTCATACAGCTGCGGTGCCCCCACCAGGGATCGAACCTGGGACCTGCGGATTAAAAGAGCGTCTTACCTGAGGCTATGTTATTAGCGGCAGCTTGTGACTTTTCGTGGCTATTGAGTATAAACGGCTGCGCGGCAACATGTCTCAATAATGACCGATAGCGACCAAACGTAGCTGTCGACTGGTGTTCTGCGGACCACCTGCGGACTGGAGCTGGCTGAATCAGCGGGAATGCGCGGCGAGAGATAAGGCGCTGGCTGTTCGAGGCGTCGCGGCGACGATGACAGGGGTCACCCCCCACGGTCTTCCGCCAGCGCACATCGCCGCACCCGGCATCGCCGCGACTGCCGTGTTGAGCGGGTAAGGCGTGCACTCGGTTGATGCCGTTAAAGTTGGGAGCGCCATTCTGACTCAGGTATACAGCAGAGCCCATTCGTCGATCGTTGGTTGAAGCCGCGTTGGGTAGAGACGCTTTCGCGCGCTCCGAGGCTCACGCCGCTGCGCCTGTATTTCATAGAGCGCCACGGCGCACTCGGCCATCCCGACCGCTGCGGCGAGGCCATCAGCAACCATCCGAAACGTCTCCAACTCGCCCGCCTGGACATAATCCATTGCCCACTTGAAGCCATGCAGGACGCCGGAAGCGAGCGTGTAGGTGCGTGAGGCGCCGTGGGCGAACCCGTTGGCGTACAACTCCCGATCATGTGCGGGCGGATGCTGGTCAATCCATTTTCCGGCCTCGGTGGGAAAGTCTGAGGCGTTCGGTGGCCGCTTTTTTGGATGGTTTTCTAACATCTTGAGGCGCCCGTTGAACAGCCGGACGTGCTCTTCGAAATCCGCGTAGATCGGCTCGCTCTGGCGCTCGGGCTGCTTTTCGAACCACTTGCGCTCTGCGGCATGAAAGCTCTTCTGGGCGGACAACTCCGCCTGTGTGAAGCCGACGCACCGTGCTCGCCGGTCAGCGCGTGCGGGTGGGCACAGAAGCCAGACCGTGATCGCAGAGGACTCAAGTGCCGATCTACACAGCGTGAGTAGCGCCGCTATGTGTGCGTTCCTGGATGTAGGTCTGCTTTCGATTAGTTCAGCGGCTGCCGCGAGGCTGTCGGTCGCGTTCATGATCGGAAACGCCGCTGTGATGTGCACTAGACCGCCGACCTCTGTCATGAACCCGTCATCGTCGAGGATCAGGCTGCTGCCCGGATCGGGCGGCGGGTGTCGCAGCCCCCATTCCTTCAGATCGGCCGCTCGCTTCGCGCGTTCATCGGTTCGCTTCAGCACACCCGCCTTTGCGGCCAGCGACAATAATGCGGCCCGACGGTCCGACTGACCACTCATTACTCCGTCCGGCTCCCGATTGATATGGCTGGCTATCGCTGTTATGCCACAGCATCGCATCCAACCTTGCTGCGGTGCAGCCGAATTACCCGGCGAGCACCCGGTACACAGTCGCGCGGCTGACTCCGAGGGTCGTGGCGATGACGCTGGCCGGCTCTCCGCTTGCATGCATCCGGCGCGCCAGGTCTGCCTTATCAGCGTCGAGTGCCTTAGGTCGTCCGACGTGCTGACCGCGAGCGCGACGCGCTTCGCGGGCAGCCGATCGACGCTCACGGCCTAACTCAAGTTCCAACTCAGCGAGACTAGCGAGCACTCCGGCGATCATCCGGCCAGTGGCGTTCGCGGTGTCGATTCCCTCACGCAGCGACCGAAGCACGATATTGCGCTGGCCAAGTTCCCTAATGGTCGTCATAACCTCCGCAGCGTTCCGCCCGAGCCGGTCGATGCCAACGACCACAATTGCGTCACCAGGCCGCGCATAGTCCAGGAGGGCGGCAAGGCCGGGCCGCTGCTCGCGGGTCGAGGTCCCCGAGAGCTTGTCTGTGTAAACGCGGGCCGGATCAAGACCGGCAGCGGTGAGCGCGTCAAGCTGCTGGTCTAGCAACTGGTGGTCGGTACTGACGCGGGCGTATCCGAGCTGAACGCTGGCGGTGGTGGCTGCGGTGGAAGACATGCCATCATCGTGTCTCAAAACTCTCACAATGTCAAGATATGAGACGACTATTTTGAGGCAACTTCTGAGACAGTACGACATGGGACTTTGGGAAACACGGGATCATCCGGTAATGGCGTCTCAGTTCTTTAGTTTTGCGACACCGACTCACTCATACGAGCCGAACGGATCCAGCCATCTTGTCAGGGCAACGACGCCACCAGACCACGCCAGCACGTAAGTAGGGCCATTAGGTGCCGAGCTGCTTGGGGCTAACGCCGACCCGCTGCGAGGCCAGTTCCGACAATCATGCACAACACCCACCGGCGCGACTGGACGACGCGCGACTAGACGTTAGGCTCAGTTCATGCCCGATCCTCGTGGACAAGAGCAGCGCAATCACGAGCGAGCGATGTCAGAGGTCGCCGACGTGATGGCCAATCTCGACCACACAATCGCGCGCGCAGTCAAGGCTCGGAAGAAACTTGGCGAGACCGTAGAGGAACACAACGCGAAGCTTGCCATCGAGGATGCGCTGGCATTGCTGCGGAAAGTCCGGACGCGACTTGAACGCGACACTTTCTTCTGTGGCGACAAACTACGGCTCGTCTGATCGCTTGCTGACTACGCTCGGCTGACATGCGGAGTGGCGAGGAAATCCAGAAGGCTCTGACCAAGTTCGTCAGGCAATGGGTCGGCTACAGCGGGTCAGAGAAAGCCGAAGCGCAAACCTTCCTCAACCAGTTGTTCGACTGCTACGGCACTGACAGGTTAGCCGTAGGAGCCAAGTTCGAGTTCTTCAAGTCATCCGCTGGTTTCATGGATTTGCATTGGCCAACTGTCTGCATAATCGAGATGAAGGCGCCTACGAAAACCGTAGAGAGCGCGCGTCAGCAGGTTAAGGACTATTGGGAAGAATCCGCAGACGAGGATACGGACACGCCGGCGGCTCGATATGTTGTGACTTGCAATTTCAACAGATTTGAGGTCTGGGAGCCGGGCCGATTTCCAAAGTCTCCACGCGTTTCATTTACACTCGAAGAATTGCCCAGCCGTTACGAGCATTTGCTGTTTTTAACTGGTCCTGAGCAACTACCAAGTTTCCTGGTTCACAACAAGACGCTGACTGCGGATGCAGCTAAAATCATAGGGGACCTCTATGAATCGCTGACTGACCGAGCGGCTGCGCCTGCCGATGACACTATCCGATTCACTATGCAGGCGGTGTGGACGATGTTCGCGGAAGATCTTGGATTACTCCATGGATCACCATTTCAAAAGACCATCGCTACATTGAAAGGTAAACCTTCCGAATCGGCTGCGAAGATTGGTTTCTTATTTCGCCTTCTGAATCAAAAGGGAAATCAGAACCGAAGCGGCGACTTTTCCGGAACCGCATACGTCAACGGTGATCTGTTTGCAAGGCCCGCCGAGATCGGACTAAACGATGAGGAAATCGCACTACTGGCGTCGGCGGCTGAATATGACTGGTCAAAAATAGAACCAACGATCTTTGGCTCTTTGTTGGAACGAGTGATCTCGGGCAAATTAGGCGCTCACTACACGCATGAAGCCGACATCATGAAGATTGTGGGGCCTACGATCATACGGCCTTGGCAGGAGCAGATTGATGCTGCGGCGACACCAGTCGAGGCGAAGGCCGTGCTTGATGAGCTGACCAGATTTCGCGTACTTGACCCCGCATGTGGCTGCGGGAACTTCTTGTACGTTGCCTACCGTGAACTGCGTCAGCTTGAGGCCAACGCGAAACAACGGATGTTTGACCTGGCGGCGTCGACAGGGCTTCCTGTACCGAGCGGCAAACTGCCGTACGTTCCCTTGACGAACTTCTACGGAATCGACGTCGAACCACGAGCAGTTCTGCTTGCTCGCGTGACGTTATGGATGGGCCATCGACAAATGATCGACCGATTTGGCGAGACGGAAGCGCCGCTTCCCCTTGTTTCATTGGCTGGCGTATCCGTGGGTGACGCCCTTCGGGTAACCTGGCCGGAGGTGGACTGTATAATCGGAAATCCACCGTTTCTCGGCTCGCAGATCCTGCGAAGGAAATTAGGTGATGATTACGTCGAATGGCTCAGTAACCATTTCGGTGTCGGGGTAAAGGAACTTTGCACATATTGGTTCCGTATAGCCCACGACCACTTACATGAGGGCCAGCGCGCAGGACTTGTCGGAACAAATTCTATTGCGCAAGTCAAGGGGCGTTCGGTCTCACTCGACTATGTTGCAGGAACGGGTACGATCACAGACGCAGTTTCTAGTCAGAAGTGGCCGGGCGAGGCAAAAGTTCATGTCGCAATCGTCAATTGGACTAAAGGAAGCGCCGAAGGCCCGTTTATTCTTGACGGTCAAGAAGTATTATCGATCAATTCTTCCCTTCGAGCTGGCACGGAATGGTCTCCGAGGGCCCTCCCTGCGAATGCGGGAAAATGCTCGCAGGGTGTAATTCGGGGAGCGGATGGCTTTAACATATTGGAATCCGCCGCGAGAAAGCTATTAGCGGAAGAGCAGAAATACAGCGACGTGGTCAAAAGGCTTGTATCCTCGGATGACCTTGCTGACGACATTCACCAAGCACCATCGCGATGGGTTATCGACTTCGCTGATCTTCCGCTTGAAGATGCAAAGAAGTACACAAAGGCGTACCAAGCCATCGAATTGACTGTTAAAGAAGAACGGGCGAGTGTACCGCGCTGGTGGCAGTTCCATCGCCCGCGCATGCAGTTCAGGGCTGCGCTGTCTCCACTATCTAGATATATCGCCATTGGCCGTCATGGAAAGCGCCTCATTGCCGCGTGGCAAGAGCCTGACGTGCTGCCCAGTGATGCGATCAACGCCGTGGCACTTGACGACGATTTTTCGATGGGAGTGATCAGTTCAGCAACCCACACCGCTTGGGCCTGGCAGCACTCGTCAACCATCAAGGCCGACTTGCGCTACACGCCGACGACGGTTTGGGCGACGTTTCCATGGCCTGATCCGTCACCCGCGCAGATTGAGGCTGTGGCCGTTGCAAGTAGGAAGTTGCTGTCTCTGCGTACAAGCTATTGCGAGGCGGAATCGATGGGGCTGACGGAAATCTACAACATCATGGACGACGGGGGGTTCGTCGACCTTGCGAAGGCCCATCGGCAGCTAGATGTAGCGGCGGCAGACTGCTATGGCTGGTCCGCCGAGGTGGCGCAAGACATTGACGCCCTTCGTGGCTTTCTATTGGACCTGAACCGAACGATCAGCGAGAACCCATCACAGTACAAACCGCCGTGGTCGGGTTCGGTTATCGATCTTTCGTGATCTATTTCGCTGATTGATTCGATTTTAAGCCGTTCCGGTGTTGCTACTCAGGCTGCTCACGATTGTGTGAAAGGCGTGAAGGTCAAATGGCGAGACTTCTTTTTGCCTCTGCCTCCTTATAGATAGATCAAGAGAAGGCGAACAAAACTGCTGGTCAAACGCTTGTGGGTGGGCGCTCAATACCCACCTGGTAGGTACTAACCACCCACGAAAGGCCCGAAGGTGGGTAGTTAGCACCCACGAAGCCGCCTATGAGACCGCAGACAGGTGCCACATCTTCCCGCGCTTTTGTGCGCTTTTGCGCTCGTGCACCGGGCAAGGTTTGGATTCATCTCCATGGGGTCCGGAAATATCGTGACTAGGAACGACGAGACATACGTTGCACGATGGTTCGGCCAGCCAACCATATTTGACGGCGACAGCGATGGCATCGCGGATGGTTGCGGAGTCTCGCCTTTTGAACGGCTGCCCGGCCTTTGTCGGTGTACCCAAGATCCAGCAGAGTTCACCACGTTGAAAAGTGGCGTGCCCATTCGCCTCGTGGCGCGCGTATGCGAGGCTGGCGACCCTGGCCCACAATGGCGCGTTGGTATTGGCTGCGCGCCTTTCCCAGCCGATTTGATAATGTCTAGTCCATGTGTTGTGACTACCCATCTACCGGGCACCACCTTCGGGTTGGAATTGAGCGTCAAGCCACGCCTCAGCTTCGGAACGGCGCACCATTACACGCCGGCCAATGCGAGCGTATGTCGGCCCGTAGCCGTTCTGGCGCCAGTAACGCACCGTGTTGATAGGTGTGTGTACCATTGCCGCGAATTGCTCAAGCGTGAGCAGATCAGAAGACATGCAAATAACCCCTCGGAGTTGTGCGCAGCGTGTACCGCGCAGCCTTAACGGTTTCGCGACTGGTGCAGCGGTTGCCGCTTGTCGCACTGGACGCGCGTGTGGTTTTACTTGGCCTAAAGCCGGTTTAACTCACGAGGGTTTCGTTGCTGTCCGCGTCCACTAGTTGATGACTGTAGGTGAACGTGTGTTCGATTATCTAGCGTGGCGCCGCGCCGTGTCGTGTGAGGTAGGTCTCACTCGGGCGAGGCCGAGGTACTCCCATTAGGTTGTCGACGCGGCGGCACGAGCTGCGCTGTCCATCGCCGCTGCGAGGTTGTCGAAATCATCAGGCAGCATGTGGCTGTAGACGTTCATCGTCGTAATGGGCGACTGGTGGCCTAACAGCTTTTGAACGGTCACTACCGATGCACCCGACGCCAGCGCAAGGGAACCAGCGGTGTGCCGCAAGGTATGTGGGGTTACGCCGGTCAGCCCCACCGATGCACAGGCTCTATCGAGTCTCAGGGCGAACCAGTCGCGGGGAATCCAGCTCCCGTCGTGGTGCGGGAATGCCAATTCGGCGGGCGACCGGCCTTTGATCTCAGCTGCAACCAAGTCCATCACAAACGCGGGCAAGGGAACGGCCCGAGTTTGGTTAGTCTTGGTGGCTCCCTCCACCATTCCCAGCTTGGTAACGGCGGTAACCGACCGCGACACCTTCACCCGGCGTCGGGTCACGTCCACATCGCCCACCCTTAGTGCGGCAATCTCCCCGTACCGGAGCCCCCCGTATCCCAACACATAGATCATGGTCCGCAGCTCTCCGCTGGCGTCGGCAAGCTGGCGCACCTGGTCATGCGTCAACGCCGATTTCTCGGGAGTGTTCTTGCGGGGGAGCTGCACATCATCAGCGGGATTCAGGCTGATGTAACGCGCCCGTACGGCGTAGCGGAGCACCTGGTCTATCACCTGATATGCCTGAACCACTCGTGCCGCTGACAAGCCTTGGAGTTCGGCATCATCCGGTTGGCTGGTTGCCTTACGTTGGCGTGCGGTGGCGTCGGTGGCGAGATTGTGTACCCACGCCTGTACGTCGGCATGGGTGATGTCCCGTAGTCGCGTATCACCCCAGCGGGGGAGGACCACCACATCGAGCAGTGAGCGATACCCCGCGCGCGTCTTGGGCTTAAGGCCGCTCTTGGAGTCAAACCACGGCTCTGCGACCGTGGCGAACGTGATGGCTCCGCGCTTGGGGTCGGCGTAGGTTCCGGTGGTCAATGCGGCGGTCACGTCGGTGATGTGATGCTGGGCGGCGGCCTTGCGGTCGAACGCCTTGGAGCGTTCCTGTCCGTCGTGGTCCACCCACCGCGCCAGCCACCGCCGGCCTTGGCCGTGGCGGGCGGTGGTCACCAGCGTGCAGGGTGTGCCGTGTTTTGGATCGGTGCACCACGAACCGGCACCGGAGTCGTCGGCGGGGTATTGCACCTGTTCGTGCTTGCCGGGTAGCCGGTGCCAGCGGTCCTCTACACCTGCGCGTGAGCTGCGCCTTTGCATGACCACAGCCTACCACCTGCGGACCAACTGCGGACCAGGATGCGAGCTGAAATTCCTAGGCGGCCTAGATACAGCGATTGAACTGGCATTTCTGGTGCCCCCACCAGGGATCGAACCTGGGACCTGCGGATTAAAAGTCCGTAGCTCTACCAACTGAGCTATAGGGGCGCGACGCGCTGACGAGTTTATGCGGGGCGACTGGACACCTTTTGAACGACCCACGAGTTTACGGCCTCGGTGAGGGGCAGGTGGTGTGCGAGGTCGGATCCGGGCTGAATGGTACGCGGCCCAAGCCAGCGCGGGGTCTTGTCACACCCGGATGTGAGGGTGATTGTCGTGGAGCATCAGGATCGGTTGGCGATGCGCGCGCTGAGGGCGGCCCAGCGTGATCGGGGTGCGGCGTCGTGATCGTCAGGATGCGCACCGGTAAGCAGGCCGCGAGGGTGGCCGCATTGACCGGTGGTGTGCGGCTTCCCGGTAAACCCAAACCGGATGGGACACCGACGGTGTCCCGATATCTCGATGTCGGCCCGGATTTTGAAGTGCACCGGGCGGTGGTGGAGTCGGTGTCGGTGCTGTTCGACCTGTACGACGGGGACGGCGATGGTTATGCGGGGAGCAGTTCGCCGGGTCAGCGGCTGCCCACCGGGTGGCTGGTGACGGCGGCCAAGTTCGAAGTCGACTGGCCCGCCGAGCCGGATCGGGCGGCGCTGGTGCGCTCGCATTTCGGGGCCCGCCGGTTCGCGTTCAATTGGGGCCTGGCCCTGGTGAAGGCCGACCTGGACGCGAAAACCGCGGATCCGGGCCACGAGTCGCTGGACTGGCATCTGGGCTCGTTGCGGTGGGCGTGGAACCGGGCCAAATCCGAGATCGCCCCGTGGTGGGCCGCCAATTCCAAGGAGTGTTACTCGTCGGGATTGGCTGATCTGGCCCAAGGCCTGGCCAATTGGAAGGCCAGTAAGAACGGCACCCGCAAGGGCCGCCAGGTGGGCTTTCCGCGTTTCAAATCCGCGCGCCGCGATGCGGGCCGGGTGCGGTTCAGCACTGGGGTGATGCGGGTGGAGGATGATCGGCGCACCATCACCGTGCCGGTGATCGGGTCACTGCGGTCGAAGGAGAACACCCGCCGAGTGCAGCGTCACCTCGCGGGTGGGCGCGCACAAATCCTGAATATGACGTTGTCGCAGCAGTGGGGCCGGTTGTTCGTCGCGGTCTGCTACGCGCTGCGCACCCCGACCACACTGTCGGCGGTGACCTCGCACGCGGTGCGCGCGGGTGTCGATCTGGGGCTGCGGACCCTGGCCACAGTAGCCGCGTTGGACACCGTCACCGGTGAGCAGACCATCATCGAATACCCCAATCCGGCGCCGCTGAGAGCAACACTGGTAGCCCGGCGGCGCGCCGGTCGACAACTTTCTCGCCGCGTTCCCGGATCGTGCGGCCATCGGGCAGCGAAAGCCAAGCTGTCCCGGCTGGATCGCCGGTGTGTGCATCTGCGGCGGGAAGCCGTTCACCAGCTCACCACCGAGCTGGCGGGCGCCTATGGCCAGGTCGTGATCGAAGACCTCGACGTGGCCGCCATGAAACGCAGTATGGGTCGGCGGGCGTTTCGCCGGTCGGTCGCTGATGCCGCGATGGGTCTGGTCAAGCCGCAATTGGCGTACAAGACCACCCGCCGCGGCGGCGAGTTGATCGTGGCGGATCGCTGGTTTGCCTCCAGCCAGATCCACCATGGCTGCAGCCAGCCGGACGGCACACCGTGCCGGCTGGTCGGCACGGGTCGCATCGACAAGCACCTGGTGTGCCCACACACCGGTGAAGTCGTTGACCGCGACCGCAACGCTGCGCTTAACCTCCGTGACTGGCCGGATTACGCTAGTTGTGGTCCAGTCGGGACCACGGCCCCATCGGTACCCGGGCCAACCACACAGGTTGGTACAGGCCATGGCGCGGACGCCGGATCATTCGGCGCCGGCGGAGCTCCCAGAAGTCCTCACCCTGTGAGGCCGGAAGCGGCGAGGCCAGAAACAAAACTCCGCAAGGGGGAGCCGCGTGAGTGTGCCACTAAAACACACCCAACGGCAACGGCGCGACGCACAGGATACTGTTCCGGGCGATGGAGGTCGTTTGAGGATTGGGTCCACGGTGACCTAAGCTGGCTTGGCTCACAACGTATCCATGTTGCGAGTACCCCGGAGAGATTCGGTTCTGGCCCCCTTCGTCTAGACGGCCTAGGACGCCGCCCTTTCAAGGCGGTAACGCGGGTTCGAATCCCGTAGGGGGTACCGCGACGCGCGAGCGGAGCACACAACACAACAAGGCCCTGTGGCGCAGTTGGTTTAGCGCGCCGCCCTGTCACGGCGGAGGTCGCGGGTTCGAGTCCCGTCAGGGTCGCCGTCGCGGCGAGGCACGCGGTGCCTTCCGGCCAGGTAGCTCAGTCGGCATGAGCGTCCGCCTGAAAAGCGGAAGGTCGGCGGTTCGATCCCGCCCCTGGCCACCAGGTCAGCGGCTGTTTTGGC
>NZ_JBOHHI010000060.1:0-32089 GCF_050700595.1 Mycobacterium sp. | reverse complement strand
CGTCGCCACCCTCCAGCGGCTCGTCGGCCTCCGGCACGATGACCCGGGGCCCGCGCAGGATCGTCACCAGCGTGGCGTCCCGTGGCAGCTGCAATTTGCGCACCGGTTTGCCGCCCCACGGCGTGTCGTCGGGCAGCGTGATCTCCACCAGGTTGGCTTGCCCTTTGCGGAACTCCATCAGCCGCACCAGGTCTCCCACCGCGACGGCCTCCTCGACCAGCGAGGCCAGCATCCGCGGGGTGGAGACCGCCACGTCGACGCCCCAGGCGTCGGTGAACAGCCATTCATTGCGCGGGTCGTTGACCCGGGCCACCACCCGGGGCACCGCGAATTCGGTCTTGGCCAGCAGGCTGAGTACCACGTTGGCCTTGTCGTCGCCGGTGGCCGCGATCACGACGTCGAAATCCTCCAGGTGCACCGATTCCAGCAAGCTCAGCTCGCAGGCATCGCCGAGCCGCCAATGCGCGGCCGGGATGGCGTCAACGTCGAGATGTTCGGGGGTGCGCTCGATCAGGCTCACCTCGTGGCCGTTCTCGAGCAGTTCCCGGGCGATGGAGCGGCCGACCGCGCCGGCTCCGGCGATCGCGACCTTCATTTGCGCCACTCCTCAACCCCGGCTACGCCGGCGTCTTCGTCGTCGGCGCTGTAGATGTGCGCCACTCCTCGATCCCGGCCAGGCCGGCATCTTCGTCGTCGGCGCGTCATGGCTCCAGGTCCTCGCTGGGCGGCAGGGCGGCGATGGCGAGCGCCTCGGCGGCGCGGCCGGATATTGCGGCGATGTAGACCTGGTCGCCGGCCTGGATGACGGTCTTCGGCTCGGGCAGCAACCCGCTGCCGAAGCGGATCAAAAACGCGATCCGCGCGCCGGTGGCCGCCTCCAGGTCGGTGAGCCGGTGTCCCACCCAGTCTTCGTGCAGCACGACCTCGGCGACGGCGACGGTGCCGGTCGGGTCCCGCCACTTGGTGGTTTCGGCCTCCCGGGTGAGCGCGTTGAGCAGGCGGTCGGTGGTCCACGGCACGGTGGCAACGGTCGGGATGCCCAGTCGCTCGTAGACCGCGGCGCGTTTGGCGTCATAGATCCGCGCGACAACGCGCTGCACGCCGAAGGTTTCCCGGGCCAGCCTCGCCGAGATGATGTTGGAGTTGTCGCCCGACGACACCGCGGCGAAGGCGTCGGCCTCCTCGATGCCGGCCCGCAGCAGGACGTCGCGGTCAAAGCCCAGCCCCAGCACGCGCACACCGGCGAAATCCGGGCTGAGCCGGTTGAACGCGGTGCCGTCGCGGTCGATGATCGCAACGTCGTGGCCGATCCGGGACAGCCCATCGGCCACCGACGAACCCACCCGTCCGCACCCCATCACTACTACCCGCACCTGAGGCCCTCTCGGCTGTGCCTGGTCGTCGGG
Source organism: Mycobacterium sp. (assembly GCF_050700595.1). Classification (GTDB taxonomy): domain Bacteria; phylum Actinomycetota; class Actinomycetes; order Mycobacteriales; family Mycobacteriaceae; genus Mycobacterium. The sequence continues at coordinate 30,683 of NZ_JBOHHI010000060.1, read as the reverse complement.
GCCGATCGGCAACCACGTTGGTCAGCCGATTCGGCCCCGGAACATTCTCGTCCAGGGAACGCTACCGTCCGTGCCCGGTGGGCTTACTCTTGGCTCTCGTGTCCAAATTTTCGACCGCGGCACGCCGGCTGGTTCTGGGTCGGCCGTTCCGCAGCGATCGGCTGAGCCACACTCTGCTGCCGAAACGGATCGCCCTGCCGGTGTTCTCTTCGGACGCGCTGTCCTCGGTGGCTTATGGTCCTGAACAGATCTTCCTGATGCTCTCGGTGGCCGGTATAACCGCCTATACGTTGACGCCGTGGATCGGGCTGGCGGTGGCCGCGGTCTTTCTGATCGTGGTGGCCAGCTACCGGCAGAACGTACACGCCTATCCGTCCGGTGGCGGTGATTACGAAGTGGTCACCACCAATCTCGGCGCCACCGCGGGTTTGACAGTCGCCAGTGCACTGATGGTGGATTACGTTCTCACCGTGGCTGTCTCGACAGCATCGGCGATGTCGAACATCGGCTCGGCGATCCCGTTCGTGGCCGACCAAAGGGTGCTGTTTTCGGTCGGCGCGATTCTGCTGGTGACGGCGATGAACCTGCGAGGTGTCCGTGAATCGGGTGTGGCGTTTGCCGTCCCCACTTATGCGTTCATCGTCGGGGTGGCCATCATGCTTGCCTGGGGGCTGTTCCGGATTTACGTGCTGGGCGATCCGCTACGGGCCGAATCCGCCGGCTTCGAAATGCATTCCGAGCACGGCAAGGTCGTCGGTTTCGCGTTGGTGTTCCTGGTGGCCCGGTCGTTCTCTTCGGGGTGCGCGGCACTGACCGGTGTGGAGGCGATCAGCAACGGGGTACCGGCATTTCGGAAACCCAAGTCGCGCAATGCCGCGACGACGCTGCTGATGCTGGGCTTGATCGCGGTGACCTTGCTGATGGGCATCATCGTGCTGGCCGAGAAGACCGGGGTCCAGATGGTCGACGATCCGGAAAGACAGTTGGCGGGCACGCCACCGGATTACAACCAGAAGACTTTGGTCGCGCAGATCGCCGAGGCGGTGTTCGGCAGCTTCCATATCGGATTTCTGTTGATCGCCGCGGTGACGGCCCTGATCTTGGTGCTGGCGGCCAACACCGCATTCAACGGTTTCCCGGTGCTGGGTTCGGTGCTGGCCCAACACAGCTATCTGCCCCGCCAATTGCACACCCGCGGGGACCGACTGGCCTTCTCCAACGGCATCGTGTTTTTGTCGGTGGCAGCACTGGCGGCGATCATTGCGTTCCGCGCAGAGGTCACCGCGCTGATTCAGCTGTACATCGTCGGCGTGTTCATCTCGTTCACGCTGAGCCAGATCGGCATGGTCCGGCACTGGACCCGACTACTGCGTACCGAGACCGATCCGGCCCTGCGACGCCGGATGATGCGCTCGAGGGTGGTCAACACGATCGGCTTTTTGTCCACCGGATCGGTGCTGTTCGTCGTGCTGATCACCAAGTTCGTCGCCGGGGCATGGATCGCCATTGTCGCGATGACGGCGCTCTTTTTGATGATGAAGTTGATCCGCCGCCATTACGACACCGTCAGCCAAGAATTGGAGGACCAGGCCGCCGAAGACAATCAGGTGTTGCCCAGCCGCAACCACGCGCTGGTGCTGGTGTCAAAGCTGCATTTGCCGACGCTGCGCGCGCTGTCCTACGCGCGGGCCACCCGCCCCGATGCGCTGGAGGCCGTCACCGTCAGCGTCGACGATGCGGAAACCCGCGAGCTGGTGCGCAAGTGGGAGGACAGTGATATCAGCGTGCCGCTCAAGGTGATCGCTTCGCCATATCGCGAAGTCACCCGTCCGGTGCTCGATTACGTCAAACGAGTAAGCAAGGAGTCGCCGCGCAGCGTGGTCACGGTGTTCATTCCGGAGTATGTCGTGGGCCATTGGTGGGAACAGGTTCTGCATAACCAGAGTGCGCTACGACTCAAGAGCCGACTGTTGTTCATGCCCAATGTGATGGTGACTTCCGTTCCCTGGCAATTGACTTCGTCGGAGCGGCTCAAGACGTTCCAGCCGCATGTCGCACCCGGTGACACCCGCCGTGGGATCTTCGATTGACCGAACTGACGCTGACAGCGGGCGCGCCGGCGAACGGGGGAAGCTGTGTGGCGCGCCACGACGGTCGAGTGGTGTTCGTCCGCTACGCGCTGCCCGGCGAACGGGTTCGGGTGCGGGTCACGGCGGAGCGCGGTTCGTACTGGCACGCCGAGGCCCTCGAGGTGGTCGAGCCGTCGGCGGATCGGATACCGTCGCTGTGTCCGATCGCCGGGGTGGACGGCGCGGGGTGTTGCGATCTGGCTTTCGCCGAGCCGGCGGCGGCGCGAGCCCTCAAGGCCGAGGTGGTGGCCAATCAGCTGGAGCGGCTGGGCGGTTACCGCTGGCGCGGTGACGCCGAACCGATTGCCGGCCCGACCGGTTGGCGTACCCGGGTCCGGCTCGAGGTCGGGCCGGACGGTCGTGCCGGCTTTCACCGTTACCACAGCGACGAGTTGGTCACCGACCTGCGCTGCGGCCAGCTGGCCGCCGGGATGACCGATGGTCTGGCATCGGCGGATTGGCCGCCGGCCGCCCATCTGAATGTCGTCGTCGACGACGACGGTGACCGGCACGTGGTGCACACCGTGCGGCAGGGCGGGCGGACCTTCACAGAGGTGGTGGAGGGCAACCCTGCGGCCGTGCAGCGGGTGGGGCACCGCAGCTGGCGGGTGCCGGTGACCGCCTTCTGGCAGGCTCACCGCGACGCGGCGGAAATCTACAGCGCGCTGGTCATCGACTGGGCTCAACCCGGTACCGGGACGACTGCCTGGGATCTCTATGGCGGTGTGGGCGTGTTCGCCGCGGCGCTGGCCGAAGCGGTGGGGGAGTCGGGACGCGTGCTGACCGTCGACACCTCGCGGGCGGCGTCGCGGGCCGCGCGCGACGCGTTGGCCGATCTGGCGCAGGTGGGTGTGATCAACGATTCGGTGCGGCGGGCCCTTGCCGCGCAACGTCGGCGCGCAGACGTGGCCGTCCTGGATCCCCCGCGCTCAGGTGCCGGACGTGAGGTCATCGACCTGCTGGCCGAAGGGGGAGTTCGGCAGATAGTGCATATCGGTTGTGACGCAGCGTCTTTCGCCCGTGACATCGGCCTCTACCACGGCCATGGCTACGTCGTCGAGCAAATCCGGGTATTCGACTCGTTCCCGCTGACCCACCACGTGGAGTGCGTTGCGCTGTTGACCCGCGCCCGGTGACGATGCGCGCGGCGCAGCGGCGGGAGGAGGAGGCGGGCAATCCGACCTGGTGCAACCTAACCCAGCAGGAAGTACCGCAGCCACAGGTAGATTGCGCTGAGCGCGATGGATACCACGGCCACCAGTGCGCCCTTGCGGGTGAACTCCCAAAACGAGATGGGATTGTCTGAGCGACGCGCAATCCCGAGCATGACGACGTTGGCGCTGGCGCCCACCGCAGTCAGGTTGCCGCCGAAGTCAGCGCCGAGCGCCAGCGCCCACCACAAGGCATCTGAGTGCGCTTGAGTCGGCATGGATGCGGCCAGCTCACTGACGATCGGTGTCATCGTCGCCACGTAGGGGATGTTGTCGATGATCCCGGAGATCGGGGCCGAGACGCCGAGGGTGAGCAGCACGGTGAGCAACGCATTGCCACCGGTTGCTTCGGTCGCTGATCGCGCCAACTCGTTGATGACGCCGGTCTTCACCAGCGCGCCGACCATGACGAACAGGCCCGCGAAGAACAACAGCGTCTCCCACTCGACGCTGGACAGGTAATCGGACCGCTCCAGCCGGGAGATCACCACCAGGACGCCCGCACCCAGCAGTGCCACCACCGATGGCTCCATGTGCAGCGCCGAGTGCGCGACGAATGCGGCGAACACCAATACCAGAACGACACCGCATTTGATGAGCAGCCGCGGATCGCGGATCGCTTCGCGTTCCTCCAGCGACATGATGTCGGCGACGCGCCCGGCATCGACCCTGAACGAGCCCCGAAATAAACGCGGCAGCAGCGTGATGAAGACCACGATCACGATGACGACGATCGGCGTCATGTGCGCCAGAAATGCGTTGAACGTCAAGCCGGCCCGGCTGGCGATGATGATGTTCGGCGGATCGCCGACCAACGTTGCGGCGCCACCGATGTTCGATGCGAAGACCTCGGCCATCAGGAACGGTGCCGCGTTGATCGCCAGTCGGTCGCAGACCAACAGCGTGACCGGTGCGATCAGCAGCACGGTAGTGACGTTGTCCAGCAGGGCCGAAGCGAATGCGGTTACCAGCACCAGCAGGATCATGATCCGCAGCGGGGAGCCGCCGGCGCGTTTAGCGGCCCAGATGGCGATGTATTCGAAAACACCGGTCTGGCGCAAGATGCTGACGATGATCATCATGCCCAGCAGCAGAAAGATGACGTCCCAGTCGATTCCGGTTTCGCGCGAATAGAAGACGTCGTCGGACCGGATCACCGGCAAGCAGACCACGACCGCAGCGCCGGCCAGCGCCACCAATGTCTTGTTGACGCGGTCGCCGGCGATCAGCGCGTAGGCGACCACGAAAACAATGACCGCAATGATGGTCATCGGATGCACGCTGCGACCGCGTCACTCAACGTTTCAACGCCGCGGCCAGCAGGCGCGATGCGGTGATCACCCCGCGTAACTTGCCGTCCTTGATCACGGCAATCAACGGGCTTCTCAGCCGCGCCATGACGGCGGCCACCTCGATGACGGTGTCGTCGGCATTCGCTGCCGGCACGTTGAGCAGGTGCTCGGGCAGCACGTCGCGGACGGTCTTGCCGCCCAGCCTGTCGGCAGCCCGGTCGGCGACGGACTCGTTGAGAACACCGGCCAGCGAGGGATCGTCCTGCACGTAGCCCGGCACGATGAACCGCACCACTTGAGAAGCCGGCAGGACCGCATACGGCTGGCCGGACGTATCGGTGACCACGATTCCGGGCAGGCGGTGCTCGGCAAGCATGCGGGCGGCATCGAGCGCGTCGGAGTCGACGGTGACGACCGGAAACTCCTCGGCGATTTCCTCGGCGCGCATAGGGCGACGATACGTCGACACCGGTGGTCGTCGGGCCACCCCGTGCCTGCGTACACTGACAAAATGCTTGAACAGATCCGCGGGCCCGCTGATCTGCAGCACCTGACACAAGCGGACCTGCGTGACCTGGCTCGCGAGATTCGCGAATTTCTGATCCACAAGGTCGCCGCCACCGGGGGACATCTGGGGCCTAACCTGGGCGTCGTCGAGCTGACGCTGGCGATGCACCGGGTATTCGACTCGCCGCACGACCCGATCATCTTCGACACCGGCCATCAGGCCTATGTGCATAAGATGCTGACCGGCCGCAGCGCCGATTTCGAGACCCTGCGCAAAAAAGATGGGCTGTCGGGGTATCCGTCCCGCGCCGAAAGCGAGCACGACTGGGTGGAGTCCAGCCATGCCAGTGCCGCATTGTCCTACGCCGACGGCTTGGCCAAAGCATTCGAGCTGACCGGACACCGTAACCGGCATGTGGTGGCGGTGGTCGGCGACGGGGCGCTTACCGGCGGTATGTGCTGGGAGGCCCTGAACAACATCGCCGCGGCCCGACGTCCGGTGGTGGTGGTGGTCAACGACAACGGCCGCAGCTACGCGCCGACGTACGGCGGCTTCGCTGATCATCTGGCCGCGCTGCGGCTGCAGCCCGGCTATGAGCACCTGTTGCGGAGGGGCCGCACCGCGGTGCGGGGTGTGCCGGTTATCGGCGAGCTGTCTTACCAGGTCATGCACGGCGTCAAGGCCGGCATCAAGGATGCGTTGTCGCCGCAGTTGTTGTTCACCGACCTGGGGCTGAAGTACGTCGGTCCGGTCGACGGCCATGACGAGCACGCCGTGGAGGCGGCGCTGCGCAGTGCCCGCGGTTTCGGTGGCCCGGTGCTGGTGCACGTCGTAACCCACAAGGGCATGGGCTACCCGCCGGCCGAGAACGACGAGGCCGAACAAATGCATCAGTGCGGAGTGATCGACCCGGCGACCGGGTCGGCCACCACGGTCGCGGGGCCGAGTTGGACGGCCGCCTTTACCGAAGCGCTGATCGAGTTCGGCGCCAAACGCCGCGACATCGTCGCGATCACCGCGGCCATGCCGGGCCCCACCGGATTGACGGCGTTCGGGCAGCGGTTCCCCGGCCGGTTGTTCGACGTCGGCATCGCCGAACAGCACGCGATGACGTCGGCGGCCGGGCTGGCGATGGGCGGGCTGCACCCGGTGGTGGCCATCTACTCGACGTTCCTCAACCGGGCATTCGACCAGATCATGATGGACGTGGCGCTGCACAAGCTGCCGGTCACCATGGTGCTCCACCGGGCCGGGATTACCGGTCCCGACGGAGCCAGCCACAACGGCATGTGGGACTTGTCGGTGCTGGGCATCGTGCCCGGCATGCGAGTGGCCGCGCCGCGGGATGCTACCCGGCTACGTGAAGAGCTCGGCGAAGCACTCGACGTCAACGACGGCCCGACCGCGATCCGATTCCCCAAAGGCGATGTGGGCGACGACATTCCGGCGATCAAGCGGTGTTCCGGGATGGATGTGCTCGCGCCGCCGGCCGACGGGCTGGGCGACGACGTGCTGCTGGTGTCGGTCGGGGCGTTCGCATCGATGGCGCTGGCGGTCGCCGAGCGGCTGCGCAACCAGGGCATCGGGGTGACGGTGCTCGACCCGCGGTGGGTGTTGCCCGTCTCCGACGCGGTATGCGATTTGGCCGTCACGCACAAGCTGGTCGTCACGCTGGAGGACAACGGCGTGGCCGGCGGCGTGGGCTCGGCGGTCTCGGCGGCGTTGCGGCGCGCGGAGATCGACATGCCCTGCCGCGACGTCGGGTTGCCGCAGCAGTTCTACGACCATGCGTCGCGCGGTGAGGTGCTCGCCGCGGCGGGCCTGACCGCCCAGGATGTGGCCCGCCAGGTAACCGGCTGGGTCGCGGCGTTGGGCAACGCTGTAACCGAGGCCGAGATCCGCGAGCACCTGGACTAAGGCCTGGCGAGCAGACGCAAAATCGCCTATTTCGTCGTGAAATTAGGCGATTTTGCGTCTGCTCGCCACCACTAATCGGCGTTCTGTCGCAACGCCGCAGCGAGCACCCCCACCACCAGCTGACGCTGCCAGGACCGGGCCTGGCCGGCACCCAGAAACTCGTCGATGACCTGCTCGTCGCCGCTGTCCCAGTCCCAGCACAGCCGTCGCACCAGGTCGGGGGAGATCAGGTTTTCCGTCGGCACCGCGACCCGCTCCGATACGTCGGTGAGCGCGGCGCGGGCCGCGTCGAGTCGCCCCGCGGCTTCCGGTCTGCGCTTGAGCCAGCGTCCCGGCGGCGGCGGACCGTTGGGCGGGGCCCCTTCCAGCGCATCGGGGCTTTCCCGGGCGGCTTGCAGCGCCGCCAACCAGATTCGCGCGTTGCGACGTTGCCTGGGCCCGCCGAACACCGGCAGCGCGATGAGGTCGTCGACGGTCTTCGGGTCGGCGCTGGCGGCGTCGATGATCGCCGAATCGGGCAGGATGCGCCCCGGTGCGATGTCACGGCGTTGGGCGATCTTGTCGCGGGTGGTCCACAGTTCGCGGACCGCGGCCAGCCCGGTTCGGTTGCGCACCCTGTGGATGCCCGACGTGCGTCGCCAGCGGTCGCGCCGGGTCGAGGGCGTGACGTCCCGGGCGCTCAGCGTGCGCAAATACTCGAATTCCTCTGCAGCCCAACTAGTTTTGTCCTGCTCCGCCAATACTTCGGAGATCGCCGCGCGCAGTTCGATGAGGACTTCGACGTCGAGGGCCGCATAGTTCAGCCATGCCGCCGGCAGCGGACGCTTGGACCAGTTCGCCGCTCCATGTCCTTTGGCCAGGCTCAGACCCAGTAGCCGCTGGACCATCGCGGCCAGATTGACCCTTTCGAACCCGGCCAACCGCCCGGCCAGTTCGGTGTCGTACAACCCCGGCGGCCGCAAGCCGACCTCGGCCAGGCAGGGCAAATCCTGGTCGGCGGCGTGCAGGATCCACTCGTCGGAGGCGAGCGCTCCCGCGACGGGGCGCAGTACGCGCACCGGGTCGCCGCCGTGGCTGACCGGATCGACCAACACGGTTCCCGCGCCGGCTCGCCTGATCTGGATCAGGTAGGCGCGATTGGAGTAGCGGAAGCCCGACGCCCGCTCGGCGTCGACCGCGAACGGCCCGCGCCCGCCGGCCAGCCGCTGCGCGGCCGCCTCGATCTCGCCGGTTGTCACCGAGAGGTCCGGCACCCCCCCGGCGGGATGCAGCAGCGGGGTGGCGTCGGGTTCCGTGCTGTCGGGCTGAGTCGGCGCCGCTTGAGAAGGCTCGGGGCACATGTCAGGCGCGGGAGTGCGAACCCAGGTCGGTCACGCCGACCGGCGGCAGCCCCGCGGCGTGCCCGAGCACCTCGCAAAACGCCTCGACCTGAGTACCGATCTCGGGAGTGAGCGCGGTCCAGGATGCGCGTAGCTCCAGCTGGTGAGCGCGCGGCGGTCCGGAGATGTCGCCGTAACGCACCGAGGTGGTGGCGGTGACCGTGCCGCCGAGGGCGGTGACATGTTCGGCGCGCGCCTCCAGCGTGTCCACCAGCCAGCTCCACGCCACTTCCGGCAGCAGCGGGTCGATGGCTTCGCTGGAGTCCAGGTCGGCCTGGATGTAGGCGACCAATCGCATGGTGCCGTCCCACGCGTCAGCCCCGTCCGGGTCGTAGAGCAGGATAAGCCGGCCGAAGGCTCCCACGTCTGGGCCCTCGGAGCCGTCCGGGACCGTCGTGGCGTCTGGATGCTTGACTTCCGCGCCCAGTGCGTAGCTAAACGGCGCGAGACGCTGCGGCGGCCGGATCGGGCCCAGCTCGATCTCCGGCCGCACGGTGGCCGCATTCATCGCCGCCACCGCCTCGCGGAATGCCACCGGTTCGGCTGACGTCAAAAGCGCCGCTCCTCCTCATTCGCTTCGTCCCCCGCAAGCAGGCGGTACCCGCACTGCATCGTCACCGGCGCAGGTCACGACATCTGACGCTAGACCTAACCGCCGACACGCGAGGACAGGCGCGCCGCAATCGGGGGGCGGGCTACCCGGCTACGGGCGGGTGTCGGCGGAAAAACGCGCTGGTCGTTTCTCGCGGTGCGCGGCCAGACCCTCTGCGACGTCCGGCCCGGTGAATCCGAGAAACTCCAGGCCGAGGGCGGTTTCGAAGGCGGGCGCGAACATCCGGTACCAGTGGTTGAGACTGTGCTTGGTAAAGCGGATCGCGGACTGGGCGCCGCGGGCCAGATCCCCCGCGATGCGGGTCGCGGTGGCGAGCACTTCCTCGTCGTCGACGCAGGTCGACACCAGGCCGATCCGCTCGGCCTCCGCACCGGACAACGGTTCGCAGGTCAGCAGGTAGTACTTCGCTTTGGCCATGCCGACCAACAGCGGCCAGCAGATCGCGGCGTGATCGCCGGCGGCCACCCCCAGCTTGGTGTGCCCGTCGATGATCTTGGCGGTGCGACCGGCCACCGACACGTCGGCCAGCAGCGCTACCACCAGGCCCGCGCCGACGGCCGGCCCGTGAATCGCCGAAACCACCGGCTTGTCGAAGTTGACGATGTTCAGCACCAGATCGCGGGCCTCACGCATGATGCGCATCCGGTCGGGGAAGTCACCCATGCTCTCCTGGATCAGGTCGAAGCTGCCCCCGGAGGAGAAGGCCTTGCCTTCGCCGCGGACCAGGACCACGCGCACGTCGGGGTCACGGTCGATCGCCGGCCAGATGTCGGCGAGATCCCGGTGCATCTGCGGCCCGACAGAGTTCAGCCCGGGCGCGTCGAGAATCACCTGCAGCACGCCGTCCTCGCCGGATTCGATTCGCAGACTGGGAAACTCGTCGTAGTTAACCGGGGGGTGGCGCACTGGCATACCTGGATGTTACGCACGCACCGATCGGGCACCTAGCGCGGCATCCATTTTGATGTCTCCGCCGACGATGCGTTCGGCCAGCCGCGACGCAAGGGCCATGATCGTCAGCGCCGGGTTGGCGCTGATCAGCAACATCAACCGTCTCCTTCCGGAAAGTCGCGTACGCGCATTCCCCAAAACGGCCGCGCACACACTTGTCGTGGCAGCATTGACCGTAATGAGTACCCGTCGCGACCTTCCCGAGTCGCCGTATCTGGCTGCGGCCGCGGGCCGCAAGCCGCACCGGGTGCCGGTGTGGTTCATGCGGCAGGCCGGCCGCTCGCTGCCCGAGTACCGGGCGCTGCGAGCCCGGCACCCCATGCTGGCGGCCTGCTTCGACGCCGAGCTGATCTGCGAGATCACCCTGCAGCCGGTGCGGCGCCACGGCGTCGACGCGGCGATCTTGTTCTCCGACATCGTGGTCCCGATGCTCGGTGCCGGCGTCGACCTGGACATCGTCGCAGACGTCGGGCCGGTCATCGCGTCGCCGGTGCGCACCGCGGCCGATATCGCCGCGCTGAAACCTCTTGACCCGCAACGGGTCCAGCCGGTATCCGATGCCGTCGGGCTGCTGGTCGACGCGCTCGGCGATGTCCCGCTGATCGGCTTCGCCGGTGCGCCGTTCACGTTGGCGTCCTACCTGATCGAGGGTGGGCCGAGCCGCCATCACCCGCACACCAAGGCGATGATGCTGTCCGAACCGGACAGCTGGCATGCGCTGATGGAAAAGCTGACCGACATGACCGTCGGCTTCCTGCGGGTGCAACTCGACGCCGGGGTGGACGCCATCCAGCTGTTCGACTCGTGGGCGGGTGCCCTGTCGCTGTCCGACTACCGCCGCTACGTGCAGTCACACAGCGCACGGGTATTCGGCACGCTGGCCGGGTGCGGCGTGCCGATGACGCACTTCGGGGTCGGCACCGCCGAACTGCTGGGCGCGATGTCGACCGCGGGTGCGACGGTTGTCGGTGTCGACTGGCGGACCTCGCTTATCGACGCCGCCTGGCGGGTCGAGGCCGGCACTGCCCTGCAGGGCAACCTCGATCCCGCGGTGCTGCTGGCCGGCTGGCCGGTGGTCGAGCGGGCGGCGCGCGCCGTGGTCGACGACGGGCGGCGTGCCGTCGAAGCCGGCGTGTCCGGACATGTGTTCAACCTCGGGCACGGGGTATTGCCGGACACCGATCCCGACGTGCTGACCGAGCTGGCGTCGCTGGTCCACTCGCTATGACCCGTTCGTATTGCGTTGTCGGCGGCGGAATTTCGGGATTGACAGCGGCCTACCGGTTGCGGCAGGCCGCTGGTGAGGACGCAACGATCACGCTGTTCGACCCGGCCGACCGGCTCGGCGGGGTGCTGCGCACCGAGTGTGTCGGCGGAGCCCCGATGGACGTCGGCGCCGAGGCGTTCGTGGTGCGCCGTCCCGAAGTGCCGGCGCTGCTGGCCGAGCTGGGTCTGGCCGACCGGCAATTGGGCACCACCGGGGCGCGGCCGCTGATCTATAGCGGCCGGCGGCTGCATCCGCTGCCGCCGGACACCGTCAGCGGGATCCCGTCGTCGGCACAGTCGATGACCGGGCTGGTTGACGAGGCGACGATGGCGCGCATCGCCGCAGAACCCGACCGGCCGCTGCGCTGGCAACCGGGCAGCGATCCGGCGGTGGCGGAGTTGGTGTCCGACCGGTTCGGCGAGCAGGTGGTCGCCGCCTCGGTGGACCCGCTGCTCGGCGGAGTGTATGCGGGTACGGCGGCCACCATCGGGCTGCGCTCGGCGGCCCCGGCGCTGGCCGCTGCCCTCGACGGTGGCGCGGCCAGCCTGACCGAGGCCGTCGGACGGGCGTTGCCGCCGGTCACCGGGGACCCGGTGTTCGGCGCGGTGGACGGCGGCTACCGCGTGCTGGTCGACGAGCTGGCGCGCCGCAGCCGGCTGCACCGGGTGCAGGCGGCGGTGCAGCGTATCGAGCGCGCCGGACAGGGCTGGATGCTGGACGACGACAACGACGCGCACCGGCACGCCGACGCGGTGATCCTGGCCGTTGCAGCCCCGCAGCTGGCCCGCCTGGTGGCCTGTATCGCCCCGCGCACCGCCGCGGCGGCCGGGCGGATCGTCAGCGCGTCGTCGGCGGTGGTGGCCCTCGCGGTCGACACCGTTTTTCCGGAACAGTCCGGAGTTCTGGTGGCAACCGGAGAACGGTTGCACGCCAAGGCGATTACGTTGTCGTCGCGCAAATGGGGGACTCGTACCGGGGTGGAACTGCTGCGGCTGTCGTTCGGGCGACTCGGCGATGACCTGGCCTGCAGCGCCACCGACGACGAGTTGCTGACCTTCGCGGTGCAAGACCTCGAGACCGTGTTCGGGCTGGCCGTCAAGCCGGTGGACGCACACGTGTGGCGCTGGCCCGACGCGATGCCGCAATACGGGCCGGGCCACGCCGGCCTGGTCGCCGAGCTGCGGGCCGGGCTGCCGCCCGGACTGGCGGTGGCCGGCAACTTCCTCGACGGCGTCGGAGTGCCGGCGTGTGTCGCGGCGGCGGGCCGGGCGGTGGCTGGGCTGATCAAGCCGATCAACGCGACCGTGGCACGATAGAGCCATGGCCCGCCTGGACTACGACACCCTCAACTCCACCCTGCGCTACCTGATGTTTTCGGTGTTCTCGGTGCGCCCCGGGGCGCTCGGGGATGATCGGACCGGGGTTGTCGACGAGACGGCCACCTTCCTCAAGCAGCAGGAAGAACGCGGCGTGGTGGTGCGCGGCCTCTACGACGTCGCCGGTCTGCGCGCCGACGCGGACTTCATGATCTGGACCCACGCCGAACGGGTCGAAGCGCTGCAGGCCACCTACACCGATTTTCGACGCACCACCACGCTGGGCCGGGCATGTGAACCGGTGTGGAGCAGTGTGGCGCTGCATCGGCCCGCGGAGTTCAACAAGAGCCACGTCCCGGCGTTTCTGGCCGGCGAGGAGCCGGGCGCCTACATCTGTGTGTATCCGTTCGTGCGGTCCTACGAGTGGTATCTGCTGCCCGACGAGGAACGCCGTCGGATGCTCTCCGAGCACGGGATGGCCGCCCGCGAGTACAAGGACGTCCGGGCCAACACGGTGCCGGCGTTCGCACTGGGCGACTATGAGTGGATCCTGGCGTTCGAGGCGCCCGAGTTGCACCGCATCGTCGATTTGATGCGCGAGCTGCGGGCCACCGACGCCCGGCGCCACACCCGCGCCGAGACACCGTTTTTCACCGGGCCGCGGGTGGCGGTGGAGCAACTGGTGAACTCGTTGCCATGACTACTCCCGTCGATCCCAGCCGTTTTGAAGAGATGTACCGAGATGACCGGATTTCGCACGGTCTACCGATCGCCACCCCGTGGGACATCGGCGGCCCGCAACCGGTCGTGCAGCAACTGGTGGCGCTGGGCGCGGTCAAGGGCGAGGTTCTCGACCCGGGCACCGGACCCGGACATCACGCGATCTACTACGCGTCGAAGGGCTACTCGGCCACCGGCATCGACGCGTCGGCGGCCGGGCTGGAGCGCGCCCGGGAGAACGCGCGCAAGGCCGGGGTGTCGGTGAACTTTCAGCTGGCCGACGCGACGAAGCTGGACGGGCTCGAGAACCGCTTCGACACAGTCGTCGACTGCGCCTTCTACCACACCTTCAGCGAGGACAAGGAGTTACAGAAGTCCTATGCGCGGGCGTTGCACCGGGTCACCAAGCGCGGTGCGCGGCTGTACATGTTCGAGTTCGGTCCGCACAACGTCAACGGCTTCCGCATGCCGCGTTCGCTGTCCGAGGACGACTTCCGGCAGGTATTTCCCGACGCCGGTTGGGAGATCAGCTATCTGGGACCGACCACCTACCAGGTCAACCTCAGCACCGAAAGCTTCGAGATGATGCTCGCCCGCAACCCCGATCAGGCTGAGCAGATCAAGCCGATTGCCGAGCGGTTCCGGATCATCGAGCCGTGGCTGGAAGGTGGTCGCGCGCACGCTCCGTTCTGGGAAGTCCACGCAACCCGGGTGGACTGACTGCCCGCGAGACTTAAACGATTTCGACGGCCGTCGGCGTGTCGTCGCAGCTGTTTAAGTGTCGCCGAAATCAGCCGCCGGAAGGCACCAGCCGCAGACACACCGAGTTGATGCAGTAACGCTGATCGGTCGGCGTCTGGTATCCCTCGCCTTCGAAGACGTGGCCCAGATGGCTGTGGCAGTTGGCGCACAGCACCTCGGTGCGGCGCATGCCCATCGAGTCGTCGGGCCGAACGATCACCGCGTCGCAGTCCGCCGGGTCGAAGAACGACGGCCAGCCGCAATGGGATTTGAACTTCTCGGTGCTGCGGAACAATTCGGCGCCGCAGGCCCGGCACTGGTAGACGCCCTCGGTTTTGGTGTCGGTGTACTCACCGGTGAACGGGGGCTCGGTGCCGGCCCGTCGCAGCACCGCGAACTCCTCCGGGGTGAGTTTCTGACGCCATTCGTCGTCGGTCAGTTGCACAGTCATGCCTCCACGCTAGCGCGCCACGCCGGATCGATCCCCTCGTCCAGCCGGTTTTCCGCCTTGGCGTCCAGGTAGCGGAAATACAGCACGCAGAACACCATGATCAGCAGCAGCGACCAGCCGTAGGTGATCTTCAGGTATTCCAGCGGACGACCGAGGTACATCCAGTTGAACAACAACCAGCGGTCCATCGTCATGAACCCGTAGATGCCCAGCCAGGCCGGCCAGTTACGGATCACCGAATTGGGCAGCACCACCGTCATGAGGAACGGGAACAGCATCATCGAGTAGTAACCCTGGGCCAGCGACAGCACCAGCCACGACCACAGCAACAGCACACCGGAGGACGTCAGCAGCCAAAACCGCGGGTCGCGGGTGCGGTAGAAGCGGTACAGCAGCCACAAGCTGCCGATCGCGATCAGCGTGAACAGGACTCGCATCAACAGGATCAGCCAGGTCGGCAGACCGAAGTACACGCCGTTGCCCAAAATCGAGCTGTTGAAGTAGTCCCGGGTGCCCATGATGTAGGGCAGCGTGCGGGTGAAGAAGTCCATCGGGTCGCTGAGCAGCGGGAGTGCCGCCAGGTTGAACACCGCCGGCACCACGATCGCGACCAGGACGGCGCGCCACTGGCGGTTCAGCAGCGGCAACAACACCAACGGCGCCAGCACCGGCTTGACCACCAACGCCAACCCGATCGCCACCCCGGCCCACCACTGATTACCAGTCTTGCCGTCCAGCAGCCACCGGAAGAACAGCACCTCCAGCAGCAGGATGCAGCCGTTGATGTTGGTGAACACCAGCGTGTTGGTCACCGACTCGGTACAGAACATCGCCAGCAGCAGCGCGGGTGCCGCCACCGAGGTCATGGTGAAGTTGAACATCCGCAGCAACAGGTAGGCCGCGACGACGATCGCGACGGTGTTGCAGGCGACGAACAGGTAGCGCGACTCGGTGAACGACAAGTACCCGAACGGCGCCATGATCAGCGTGCCACCGGGCGGGTAGAGGTAGTGGGGGTCGACGTAGTCGAAATGCTCGTTGTAGATGTCCCAGCCGTGCCGGAAGTTCAGCACCGCCCGGTAGACCGGTTTGAAGTCGTCGGTGATGTTGCCATTGGTGGTCACCACGACACTGCGGTGGATTATCGCCAGGATGGCCGCCGGCCACAACACCGACCGCAGCACGGTCGCCGCGCCGGGTGCGCTGCTGCGGGGGCGAAACATGGAGTCAACCGTCGTCACCAGCGCACCGTACACCGGCGCCCGGCCCGAAGTATCAGGCGGGACAGTAGGTGTCGGTCGGCGGCAGATTACCGCTGTCGAGGTAGTCGATCAGTGGCGGCAGTGCGCACGAGGAGTAAATGCTGGCGCCGTGGCCGATGCCTTGCCACATCACGCGCTTGCTGGCCGCGCGGGCGTTGATGATGGTCGCGGCCGTTGCGGGCACACCTTCCGATCCGACGATCGGGTCGTTCTGCACACCGAGCAGCAACACGCTGATCTTGAGGTTCTTCGGCGGTTGGGGCGCAGAACCGCTTGGCCAGTGCACGCATTTCACCAGGCTGAGCGCTCCGACGGTGCCGAACTGCGGGTACAGCTTGTTCCAGGCGACGACGAGTTGGCGCACCCGGTCGGGGGTCGGGCGGTTGAGCGCGTCGCTGCACGAGTTGATGAACTGGCCGTCGGTGGTCCGGATGGATTCGGCCCGGTTGATCATGCTGGTCAGCAGATTGATGTCACCGGAGCGGGCGTTGGCCAGCGCATTAGCCAGGTCGGTGGTGGTGGTGACGCGGTCGCCGGTGGGGAAGCCCAGCGCGGTGGAGATCGCGTTGGCGACTGAGGCCACCGACGCGCCGGCGGGTCCACGGCCGGCGCGGGCATCGGCCAGCAGCGAACTGACCGCGGCCTTGGGATCGGGTCCCAGTGCGCAGTTCACCGCTGCGCATTGCGCGGCGAAGGCGTCCAGCGCCGCCTGCTCGCCTTTGACCCGTTGCTCGGCGGCGGCTTCGGCATTCACGCCCAACGCGAGCGGGGAGTCGAGGATCAGGCGGGCGACCTTGCCGGGATGCGTACCGGCGTAGGTGAGCGCCACTTGCGCGCCGTTGCCGATACCGACCAGCGCCAGCGCGGGCACGTCCCAGATGCTGCGCAGCCGTTCGATATCGGTGGCCGAATGGTTGTTGTCGTAGGCGGAGTCGCCCGGGGCGATGGTGTCGGTGCAGTTGGTGGTGGCGTTCTGAGTGATGTCGGAGAGGTTGGCCACCGGGTCGTCGCCGACCTCGAACTGCGCCTGGTCGCGCATCTCCTGGCGGTCGAACCGGTCGCGGCAATCGACCGCGCTCGACATGCCCATGCCGCGGCGGTCGACGGCGACGATGGGGTGGTGGCGCAGCACGTCGGCGCCCGCGCGGGACAGCCACACCGGCAGTTGCAGCGACGACGGTAAATCCGAGCCGGTGGTGAAGACCAGCGGGCCGGCGTCGGCGGGGGTCTGCACCGAGCGGGCGCGGACCACGCCGATGCTCAACGTCCCCCCTGCGCCGTTGACCGGGTCGAGGTCGGCGTCGTAGCTGGCGCAGTCCAGCTTGATGTCCGGAGTGGCGCGGACCGCGGCGTCGCCGAACACCCGCGACGTGCAGTCGCGCCACGACAGGTCGTTTTTGGGTGCGGCGATCGGCGGCGGGCCGCTGGGTGGGGGTGTCGTCGCGGCCTGTCCTTGCGGGCGGGCGCCGGCGTTGGTGGCGAAACGCGGGTCTGCCGCCAACCCCGGGGCACAGCCGGCCAGCAGCGCGGTCACCGCAATCAGCGTCGCGGCAGGCAGGGCGTGCCGACTCATGCCGACCACACTAGCCATTGCCGCACTCAGGCCCGCTTGGTGTAGCGGGTGTACAGGTAGCCGTCCCCGTCGGTGAGCACGTGGGCACAGCGCATCCGGGTCGGCACCTCGCCAGGGCCTGCCGCGATGCGCGGAGCCTGACCGCTGATGACAACGGGTGCGATGGTCAGGCACAGCTCGTCGAGCAGGCCACGCTCGACGAATGAGCTGAACAGTGTCGGCCCGCCTTCGGTCAGGACGCGGTGCAGACCGCGACCCTCAAGTGCCGCCAGCACGGCGGTCTCGTCGACCCGGGCCGGATCGGTGCCCGAGCAGTCGATCACCTCGGCCAGTCCGGCCAGCCGGCGCCGCGCCTGGTCGGTGGCCGCAGTGCAGGTGAGCACCAGCGGCGGCACCTCGGTCCTGGTGAACACCGGCATATCGCGGTCAAGGCGACCGGATTTGGTGATGATCGCCAGCGGCGGGACCTCGCTTTGCCCGCGGGCCTGGCGGCGCTGCCGTTGGCCGATGCTCAACTGCGCGCCGGAAGAGTTCTCGATCCGCACGGTGCCCGCACCCATCACGATGACGTCGGCGAGTTCGCGCAACAGGTTGAATATGGCCCGGTCGCCAGGTCCGCCCAGGGCAGCTGTTTTGCCCTCGAGCGTCGCGCCGCCGTCGAGACTGGCGATGAAGTTCGCCCGCACCCAAAGCCGTTCTGTCGGGTAGGCGTAGAGCTGGGCCAGGTCGTCGTCGTCGACTCGCTGCACCGACCCGAGCAGCGTTAGTTGGGAGTCTGGCATGCGCACGATTGCAGCACGTCGCTACAGTGCCCGCATGCACGGGGTCGCGCACCTGGTGGATCGACACCCAAGCGTGTCGCCGGAGCGTCTGATCGCGCAGCTGACGCCGCCGCCGACATTCGCCCGGGTCAGCTTCGCGAGCTACCACCCTGATCCGGCGGAGCCGACCCAGGCGGCCGCCCTGCAAGCCTGCCAACAGTTTTGCCGGCAAGCCGTGCAGCGCCGAGCGGGCCGCAAGAAGCTGCTCGGCAAGCGACAGGTGTTGCCCGGTGTCGGGCTGTACCTCGACGGTGGCTTCGGTGTCGGTAAAACGCATCTGCTCGCCGCCGCCTACCGTGAGCTGGCCGACGGCGTTGCGCATCGCAAGGCGTACGCGACCTTCATGGAGCTGACCCACCTGGCCGGGGTGTTCGGCTTTGCCGAATGCATCGAACTGCTGGCCGATTACACGGTGGTGTGCATCGACGAGTTCGAACTGGACGATCCGGGCAACACCACGCTGATCGCGCGATTGCTCTCGCAACTGGTCGAGCTTGGTGTCTCGCTGGCGGCCACGTCGAACACGCTGCCCGAGCAGCTCGGCGAAGGCCGTTTCGCCGCGCAGGATTTTCTGCGCGAAATCCATACGCTGGCAAGTATTTTCACTGTCATTCGAATTGACGGGCCGGACTACCGGCACCGCGACCTGCCGCCGGCTCCCGAGCCCCCGTCCGACGAGCAAGTCGTCGCGGGTGCGGCGCGAGTCGACGGCGCGACGCTCGACGACTTCGACGCGCTGTGCGCACACTTGGCCACCATGCACCCATCGCGCTATCTGACGCTGATCGAAGGCGTGACGGCGGTTTTCCTCACCGGCGTGCACGGCATCGACGACCAGAACGTGGCGCTGCGTCTGGTGGCGCTCACCGACCGGCTCTACGACGCCGGCATCCCGGTCGCGGCGTCGGGGGAGAAGCTGGACCGCATCTTCAGCGAGGAGATGCTGGCCGGGGGTTTCCGGAAGAAGTACCTGCGGGCCACCTCGCGGCTGTTGGCGCTGAGCGCTTTCAGACCGGCGACGATGCAGAGCGCGCAGCGCGATGAGGAGGAACCGGGCAATTAGACTCAGACCTCCCGGGTCATGACGTAATCGTGCTCGAGGTTGGCGCCAACCTTGAAAGTCCTTGTGCCGTTGACCTTGAAGCCATGTTTGGTGTAAAAGCGTTGTGCTCTTTGATTTTTCTGGTTGACACCGAGCCATACGTAGCGGCCACCCAGTGCGCCGGCGGCGGTCAATGCCGCGTCCATCAATGCCGTCGACACCCCGGTGCCGTGATCGTCAGCAAGTACGTACATCTTCGACAGCTCAACGCCGTCTCCCCGAACGAGCATGACGTAACCGATAATTCGGTCGTCGTGCTCGGCAATGAGAAGCAACCGGTCCGGGTCGGCCAGATACTCGCCGAACCGTGTGGCCGACAGATTAGCCGCAACGAACGATGCGATGTTCTCCCGCGTCACCGATGGTGGACACGCCAGGGGAAAGGTACGCGAGGCAAGGCCGGCCAACTCGTCGACGTTGACGGAATCCGCGGTGGCAACCCGCACCGTTAGCGGCTTCGTTACAGATTCCACTGCGCGAGGTGATAGCCGGTCTTGCGGTCGCGCAGCACGACATTGGAGACCGGATCACGTTGGACGTCCCAATACACGCCGCCGCGGACCACGGCCCCCGCCGGTGCGTTCGTCAGTGCGACGTCGAGCTGGTCGGGTGCGTCCGATGGCCGGGACGTGTAGGCGTCGCCGTACGGCGTGACGCCGTTGAAGTTGAAGGTGGTGGCCATGACGAACGGAGTCGGCGCCTTGATGGTGTGGACCGCCACGTCAGCGCGGAAGACCCCGCCCTCCGGGAAGCCGAAGCCCTTGACCGGGTTGCCGCCGCGTTGGTAGCCGAATCCCGGCGGCGGTTCGACGCGATCGACGCTGCTGACGGTCACGTCGGCGATCAGAGCGTCGGTATCCACCCGCAACGTGTCACCCAGGTGGCCGATTGGCGCATCTGTCGCCGACGCGGGGGGAGCGGCGACAAGTCCCGCCACCACGACGGCGATCAGGGCTATCAGCCAGCGGCGCATTTTCCCTCCTACGCGACCCTCGCATGATGGCACACCGCGCCTGCGGTGTCGCCGGGTAGGTCAACCCGTCCGCAACCTTTCCAGTGCGGCTATCAGGTCGGTCTCCGCCCGATCCTTGTCGACGCCGGCCCGGTGCAGGGATCCCGCACCGTCGTCCAGTTCGAGCAGTGCCAGCAACAGGTGTTCGGTGCCGATGTAGTTGTGGCCGAGGCGAAGTGCCTCACGGAAGGTCAGTTCGAGTGCTTTGCGGGCCGGGCCGCTGAACGGGATCAGTGGCGGGGGCTGTTCGACAGCCGGCGGCAGTGCGATCGCAGCACGCACGGCTGCGGCGTCGACCTGCTGGGCGGCGAGCAGCTTGGTGGCCAGCGCTTCGGAATCGGCGAGCACGCCGAGCACCAGGTGATCCGGTGTGATCTCGCCGTTGCGGGCCTGGTGTGCGGCGTTTTGGGCGGCGACGACGGCGTTGCGGGCCCGCGGCGTGAAACGCTCGAAGCCCTGCCCGGGGTCCAGCGTGGTGGTCTCGGCCCGGAACACGAACCGCTTCTGGGCGGCCTGCTTGGTGACACCCATGCTCTTGCCGATGTCGGTCCACGAGGCTCCCGAGCGGCGTGCCTGGTCGACGAAGTGACCGATGAGGTGGTCGGCGACCTCGCCGAGATGCTCGCCTGCCAACACCGCGTCGCTGAGCTGATCCAGCACGTCGAGGTGTACCTGCTTGATGGCGTTGATCAACTCGTCGAGGCGGACGGGATAGCGGATCGGTGTGGGCTCAGCGGAGTCCGTCATGTCGTCAACGTTAGGTTGACGACACTCGTTCGTCAACTGTGGGTTGACGCTCGAACGCGTCTACCCGCTGCTGGCGGGACTGGTGCCGCCCCCGGCGGTGTAGGAGGCCGCCCCGGTACCCGCCAACCGTCCGCCGTCGACGATCAGGTATTCCTCGCGGATGGGCCGACCGGCGAACCAGTCCTCGAGGATCTCCCGGGTGCCCGCGGCGTAGCGAGTCTGCGCGGATAACGTGCTGCCCGAGATGTGCGGCGTCATCGCGTTATTCGGCATTGTGCGCCACGGGTGGTCGGCCGGTGGTGGTTGCGGATGCCAGACGTCGCCGGCATAGCCGGCGAGTTGGCCGCTGTCCAGTGCCGCCACGATCGCGTCCCGCACGCAGATTTCGGCGCGGGCCGTGTCGACGATGTAAGAGCCGCGCCGCATCGAGGCCAACAGTTTCTCGTCGAACAGGTGGTACGTCTGCGGGTGCAGCGGCGCGTGGATGGACACCACGTCGACCGCACGCACCAGCGAGGCCACGTCGGGATGAAACGTCACGTTCAGTTGCTGCTCGACGTCGGCAGGCAACCGGCGGGTGTCGGTGTAATGCAGGTTGACGTCGAATGGCGCCAGGCGGCGCAGCACGGCTTGGCCGATGCGGCCGGCGGCCATCACGCCGACGTCGAGGCCTTCCAGGTCGTAGGCGCGCGCAACGCAGTCGGCGATGTTCCAGCCGCCTTGGGCCGCCCACTGGTGCGACGGGACGAAGTTGCGCACCAGGGCAAGGATCTGCATCACCGCGTGCTCGGCCACGCTGATGCTGTTGCTGTAGGTTTCCTCGGCGACCGTGATGTTTCGGGCGATCGCGGCGTCCAGATCAACGTGGTCCGAACCGATTCCCGCGGTGATCGCCAGCTTGAGATGTGGCGCTTTGGCGATCCGGTCCGCGGTGAGGTAGGCCGGCCAAAACGGCTGGGAGATAACGATGTCGGCGTCGGGAAGCTCCCGTTCGAATTCCGAGTCCGGGCCGTCCTTGTCCGAGGTCACCACCAGTTGGTGACCATCGTCTTCCAGGAATTGTCGCAAGCCCAGCGCACCGGACACGCAGCCGAGCAACTCACCGGGGGTGAAGTCGATCGATGACGGGCTGGGCAACGTCTGGCCACCCGGGTAGCCGTTCAACACCGGGATGTTGTCGCGGGCATACGGCGGTGGATAGCCGGAGACCGGATCCGGATACAACACGAGCACAACCTTCGCCACCACGTCCTCCTCGCTCGGATTTCGGATCTTGCCCGACCGAGCCTATCCGCGTCCGAAACCTCGGCGCAGAGGACAAGACTGATCGCATGGGTGATGATGGACGGATGAGACGGCGACCCGTGCTGGCGGCTGTCGCCGCGGCGGTTGCCCTGGCCGCTCCGGCGCACGCCGACCCGGGCGGCAATGACGCGGACTTCGTGGGCGCGCTGAACAACGCCGGCATCACCTTCCGCAACCCGCAGCAGGCCATCGAAGCGGGTAAACAGGTGTGCGCAATGATGGACGACGGCCAGTCGGGCGTCGACGTCGCCAAGAAGCTGACCGAGCTCAATCCCGGATTTGCGCTGAGCGGCGCTGCCAAGTTCACGGCCATCGCGGCAAGCGCCTACTGCCCGAAACACCTCGGCGGCAGCGACAGCGAAGACGACAAGTAACGTGCGCTACGGGATCAACCACTCACCGAAATCGTTGGCAAATCCCGAGGCCGGCGCGTACTTGAACTTGCTTGGACTTACTCCCGACGGCATGACAAAAGCGATGCATCCGGTGGACGACTCGCCCGGCTGGAGTCGGTAGACGCCGTTGTCGAAGTTTGTGCACTCGGTCACCGCGCCGAGGGCCGGTGTGTAGGTCTGGTTGTTCGAGCCGACCAGTGCCGCGTCGTTATTGGCGTCGTCTTCGAGGGCCGAATTGCCGGTGTTCTTAATGGTCACCATCACCGCGACGTAACTGCCGTTAGGGTTCCCGTTGTTGTCGCGCGGTGGGCCGACTGCTCCATTCGCCGGGTTGATGATCTGGGTGAGGGTGACGCCCATTGCCACGCCTTGCTCGCCGGTGAGATCAAGGGTGCCGCCGACGTGCGTGACCGGCTGGGTCGTTGGTGACGAACTCTGGGCGGACGAAGAGCCCTGGGCGCTGGTCGAAGGCGGCTGGTTGGCCCCGGTGTTGTTGCCAGAGCACGCGGCGAGCACAACTGCCAGACTTGAAAGCGGCACGGCAACAAGTGGTTTCACAGTGACTCCTTGCGTTGGTAGATTGCGTGTTAGATCGTATTATGCAGCCCCTGCAACACCGGAGGCTGGGCGCAGTACGGCTAGCCTGGGCGTGGGGATGTCGACCCCTATCGGCGCGGTCCGTGGCAGCGTACGCTCGGACCAGGTTGGGGTTGGTAGACCGTTGCTAGTGGGGGGTTATCCAATCAGAACCTCGGTTGAGCACCGGGATGGTGTCACAGTGCTCGTGGTCGGTGGCGAGATCGACATGGCCAGCGCACCGACGCTCGAAAGTGCGGTCGCTGGCGTCTTGGCCGAGGACGCGCTTGCGCTCGTCATCGACCTGTCGGAAGTTCGATTCCTGGCCTCAGTGGGCCTTAGTATTCTGGTGGCAGCCCGCGAGAAAATTGGCGAACCAGGCCGCTTCGCGGTGGCGGCGCAAGGTCCGCTTATCAGTAGGATTATCCAGCTGGTCAATCTGGACGAGTTGCTCTCACTGCATGAGACCCTTGAGGACGCGTTGCTCGCGGTGACGGGATCAAAACCCGGTAGTGATGCGACCCCAACTGCGTAGCCGGCTCTTACTGGTGACCTCAGTTTGAGGCGGCACACCAGAGCGATCGCCGGTGCTTACGACGACAACACCCTGCCGGCGATCGGCGAGTTGATCACGCTCGGCGAGGCGGGCAGGACTGACGGTCAGCGAGGTGTCCGCAAACGACCTTGACGACGAAGATCAGGCCGTCGAGCGAGGACAGGCTGCTGCGTGTGGAGTTGAGCCGCTATCTCGCAGAGTTGTCGCGCCCGCAATACCGTGCGTTGGCAGCGCACGAACAGGTCAGCCTCATACCACATGACCCGTTCCATATTCTTGCGTCGCTGATCGTCCATGGCCGCTCATTGCTTGGCGAAAGTGTCGAACTGTGCGGTACCCAATAATTCCACAGTCCTAACCACAAGGGCATAGCGTGGCTGGGCCGTTTAAGCCGGTTTGATGAGTATTTAAGGCCAGTCGCTAGCAGCTCCACCTAAACCAACGGCCCGTGTAGCCCGAGAACAGGCGGAAGCGCCCCGCCGAGACCTGGCCGGGCGCTTCGATTCCGTCGTGGCCCGGCCCGACCGCGTTGCTGACGGCCCGGTGCTCGACGAACAACCGGCCACCCGATGGCGGTGCGATTCAGTAGCGTTCGTTTGGGTCTGGGGCGGTGGGGGTAGTTGAGGGCGATCAGCTTGCTTGGGGGGCGAGCTGGTCGTCCTCGGCACATCTGGCGGCGCCACCGCAGGCAACTTGTGCACATATCGTGCACGGGCAGACCGCGCAACCTCGATAACATGCTCTGAGCTGCGATAATATGGTGCGCGGTACTGGGATTGAACCAGCGACCTCTTCCGTGTCAGGGAAGCGCTCTCCCGCTGAGCTAACCGCGCCCGGGTCGAAGAAATTGAGGTGGAGACGGGAATCGAACCCGTGTGCACGGCTTTGCAGGCCGTTGCCTCACCACTCGGCCACTCCACCGCTGGGGTTGATGCCACTAGCACCTTCGAGCGGATGACGGGATTCGAACCCGCGACCCTCACCTTGGCAAGGTGATGCGCTACCAACTGCGCTACATCCGCGAGCCACGGACGAGATCGTCGCCCGTCGCGAAGGACGACGATAGTCCACCTGAAGCGACCCGCACAACTTTCCAGGCACCGTGCGGCGCGCCCTACTTCGCGCCCATGTAGCGCGTTCCGCCTGAGACGCCCGCGCGTGCTAATCTTCGACCTCGTTCGCCTCTCGGCACCGGTCCCGTGGCTCAGTGGAAGAGCGTCCGCCTCACACGCGGAAGGTCGCTGGTTCGAACCCAGCCGGGACCACCCACTTGTCTGCCCTGCACGAACGCAGTTTGCGCGCTCTACGGTTGGTTCGTTTTGTCCGGTGATCGTTGCATTGACCGTTTCGGTCCCGCCATGATGCGGGACGCAGCACAGCGCCCTGTCGAGGTGTTGGTCGAGCGGGCCCAATAGGGATCGAACGCGAGAGGCGTTTGCGCTGGCGGGTTCTACGAGGATCTTGCAGCAAGCGTGGGATTTCTGAGTGCGTCAGTGCCTCTCGTACGCCATCGAGGCTAACCGCCCCGTGTCGCGAACCGGGCTACGGTTTGCGATGGCGGGAAAAGAAATTCGGCCATGCTCACATTGCATACCTATGGTGGTCAACCGTGCGTGCACCAGCTCATGCCGGTAGGCCGGACGCTTTGCTGGCGGTTCCCCGGAGCCAACGACTGACATACTCGTGACATGAGCGCAACCGGCCCGGTGATGCCGTCCGAACGGGCTCGATCGCTACGGCCTAATGAACTGGCGCAGGCGTCGGTGATGGGCGCGCTGTGTGCGGCGATCGCGATCATCGCGGTCGTCCTCCCGCACGGAGGGGTGCTGGGACTGCTGGGTACCTTGCCGTTAGGGTTGCTGGCTTATCGCTACCGGATCCGCGTGCTGATCACCGCGACGGTCGCCGCTGGTGTGATCGGCTTCCTGGTCGCCGGATTGAGCGGCTTCATGACGGTGGTGCTCTGCGCCTATGTCGGCGGGCTGGCCGGAATCGTGAAACGCCGCCGCCGCGGCACGCCGACCGTGATCGTGGCGTCGATCGGCGCCGGTTTCGTCATCGGCGCCGTAGCGGTGGTCGCGTTGACCGTCCTGGCACGGCTTCGGGGGCTGGTGTTTCACATCATCACCGCCACCGTGGACGGAGTCGCGGCGATCATGGCGTGGGTGCCGCACCTGCAGGAGGCCGCGCAGGACCTCAAGCGGTTCGTCGCCGAAGCGCTGGATTACTGGCAGTGGCTCGTCCTCGGATACGCCGTCATCGCGATCATGGGCGCCTCGGTGATCGGTTGGTGGGTGCTGTCGCGGGTGCTGCAGCGGCTGCGCGGCGTTCCCGATGTGCACAAGCTGGACGCGCCGGTCAGCAGTGGGCCGATCCAGCCGGTCCCGGTGCGGCTGGACGAGGTGCGCTTTCGCTACTCGCACACCGAGCACGACGCGTTACCTGCGGTCAGCCTGGACGTGCAGACAGGCGAATATGTCGCGATCACCGGTACCAACGGCTCGGGAAAAACCACGCTGGCACTGATCCTGGCCGGCCGCGAACCGACATCGGGCACTGTCGAACGCCCCGGCGCGGTGGGTCTCGGTCAGCTCGGTGGCACCGCGGTCGTCATGCAGCACTCGGAAAGCCAGGTGCTGGGCACGCGGGTCGCCGACGACGTGGTCTGGGGACTGCCGCCGGGCAAGACCACTGACGTCGGCCGGTTACTCAGTGAAGTCGGGCTCGACGGCCTCGCCGAGCGCGACACCGGCGGCCTGTCCGGCGGTGAACTGCAGCGGCTGGCCGTGGCCGGGGCGCTGGCGCGGGAGCCGGCGCTGCTCATCGCCGACGAGGTCACCGCCATGGTCGACCAGCAGGGCCGGGACGCACTGCTCGGCGTGCTGTCCGGTCTGACCGACCGTAACCGAACGACCCTGGAGAACATCACCCACTACACCAACGAGGCCGCTTCCGCCGAACGCACGATCAACCTCAGCGATTCGCTGGACACCACCGCTATGGTCGAGACCGCGGCCGCGCCGGCGTCGACGGTCGTGGTGGGCCACCAATCCCACGCACCGATGCTCGAACTCACAGGTGTCGGCCACGAATACGGCATTGGCACCCCCTGGGCGAAGACCGCGCTGCGCGATATCAGCTTCGTGGTGCATGAGGGCGACGGGATGCTGATCCACGGCGGCAACGGCTCCGGTAAGTCGACGCTGGCGTGGATCATGGCCGGGTTGACGACGCCGACCACCGGCACCTGTGTGCTGGACGGGAGGCCCATCCACGAGCAGGTCGGTGCGGTCGCGCTCAAATTCCAGGCGGCCCGGCTGCAGTTGATGCGCAGCCACGTCGACCTGGAAGTGGCCTCGTCGGCCGGCTTCTCACCCGACGATCATGATCGGGTGACCGCGGCGCTGGCAGTCGTAGGCCTGGATGCCGCGGTGGCGAAGCGGCGCATCGACCAGCTCAGCGGGGGCCAGATGCGCCGGGTGGTGCTGGCCGGGTTGCTGGCGCGTTCGCCGCGGGCATTGATCCTCGACGAGCCGCTGGCGGGCCTGGACGCGGCCAGCCAGCGCCGTCTGCTGCGCCTGCTCGCGGATCGGCGCCGCGACACCGGTCTGACCGTGGTGGTCATTTCGCACGACTTCGGCGGGCTGGAGGAGCTGTGCCCGCGCACCCTGCACCTGCGCGACGGCGTGCTGGAATCGGCGACGACCGCGGCCGGGGGGATGTCGTGACTGGGACCGCACCGGCGAAGTCCTCGACCCGCCGCCCACCTCGCCCCGTTGTGTTGCTGCGCCCGGTGCCGGGGCGCTCCGCCATCCACGAGCTGTGGGCCGGCACCAAACTGCTTGTCGTTTTCGGTATTTCGGTCTTGTTGACGTTCTACCCGGGATGGGTGGTGATCGGACTGGTGGCCGCGCTGGTGCTGGTGGGAGCGTGGGTCGCACATATTCCCCGAGGCGCGCTGCCGTCGGTACCACGCTGGCTGTGGATCCTGCTGGCCTTCGGCGCTATCACTGCGGCGTTGGCCGGCGGCAGCCCGGTGATCCAGGTGGGCACGGTCTCGCTCGGGCTCGCCGGACTGTTGAACTTCCTGCGTTTCACCGCGCTGACGATCGAGTTGCTCGGCCTGGGCGCGATGGTGTCGTGGACCACCAATGTC
This sequence comes from Mycobacterium sp., assembly GCF_050700595.1. Taxonomy (GTDB): domain Bacteria; phylum Actinomycetota; class Actinomycetes; order Mycobacteriales; family Mycobacteriaceae; genus Mycobacterium. The sequence continues at coordinate 2,683 of NZ_JBOHHI010000060.1, read as the reverse complement.
GCCGAAATCGCGCCGGCGGTAGCCACTTTGGGCCGGCCGCTGCGGATGCTGCGGATCCCGGTCGACGAGTGGGCAGTCGCATTGGCGCTTGCGCTGCGCGCTTTTCCGATGCTGATCGACGAATTCCTCGTGCTCTTCGCCGCTCGCCGGTTGCGGCCCAAACAGATACCGCGGACCCGCAGGGCCCGTCTCAGGCGACGGGCGGTAGAGGTGGTCGACCTGGTCGTCGCGGTCGTCACCGTGACGCTGCGGCGCGCCGACGAGATGGGCGATGCGATCACCGCGCGCGGCGGCACCGGTCAGATCTCGGCGGCCCCGTCGCAGCCGAAACTGGCTGACTGGACGGCACTCTCGATCGTGTCGGTGGTGTGCGCGGCCGCCTTAGCAGCAGAGCTGGCGTTGGGCCGCTAGCGGCTGACCCCGCCGGTTCTCACGGATCGTCGTCGTCGCGTGGAGTTTTTCGGGGTTGGTGGTAGGTGTTGGTTCTAGGTTGGTCGTGGTCAACGTGGGTCGGGCGGATGAACTGCACAAGGCAATCTGGATGGAGTCGGGAAACACGATGCGGCAACGCATGTGGCGCATCGTGGCACGGTCCCTCAACATCGCACTGACCACCGATCAGGCGGACCGCGACGACGTCGAACGCTGTAGGTTGATGCACCGCGGCCTGGTCGAGGTGATCGTGAACGGGCCATGCCGCAAGATCAGCCGGTGGTGCAGGATCACATCATGGCGAGCGCATGCGAACTCGTCGACATGCTCTGCGCACAAGAGGAGCCGGAGAAGTCCAGCTGATCCGGTCCTGGGTCAGAACCGCACCAATGCCGGCACGTCCGCCAGCGCGCAGTTCGGGATGCGTTCGGCCGCGCGCAGCAGAAAGTTAAGCTTCGTGATGCGCTCGCCCGACCGCGGCGCGCCGTTTTTTTGGAACGGCACCCCTAGTCCCACTGCCAGGTCCATCACGACATCGTCGATGACACCGCCCGACCGGCCCGACGGGATCGTCAGAATAGCGTTGTGCGCGGCGTATTCGAAGCAGTCCAGTGCCTCGGCGACGGTCCCGACCTGATTCGGCTTCATGATGAAACCGTCAACGGCCGAGGTCTTTACGGCCCGTTCTAGGCGGTGGCGGTTGGTGACGATCAGGTCGTCGCCGAGGATGATCGAGCGGTTGATGGTCTGGACCGCTTTGGTGAAGCCATCCCAGTCGTCCCCGTCGAGCAGGTCCTCGATGAACACCATCGGGAAGTCCTCTGACAATGCCCGGGTGTAGTCGATCAGAGCCTCCGTGGTCACCCGCTCGCCGTTAAGTTCGTAGGTCTGCGCGCTTTTGTCGTACACCTCGCTAGATGCGCAGTCCAGTGCAAACGCCATGACGTCGGCACAGCCGGCGCGCTCGACGGCCTCGGCCAGCACCTCCATGACGACACGCGGGTCGCTGGACGGAGCGACATACCCGTACGACTGCGCTATCAGCGGCGCACGGCCGAGCCGAGCGGCCAGCACCTCGCCCAGCACGCGGAACAAGCTCACTCCCTTCTCGACCGCCGACTCGATGGAGTCGGCGCGGTAAGGCACGACGAGGAACTCGTTGAACGTCTGGAAGATATCCCCGTAGCGGCCACCGTTGATCATGTTGAAGCTGGGCGTCGGCACGGTGGTCGGCGGTTTGAGTCCCAGCAGTGCGCCGACGTATGTGTAAGTGGGCGTGCCCGCCGCCGCGGACGCCGCGCGCAGCAGCGCGACCGAGGTGGAGTAGATCGCGTTTCCGCCGAGTCGGTGCTTGTCTGGCGTGCCGTCGAGTTCGATCATGACCCGGTCCAGGGTCCGCGGGTCGTCGAGCTCGGCGCCGACAAGAACGGGGGCGATTTCGTCGGCCACGGCGGAGACGGCGCGGTGCACGCTCAGCCCGTTGTATTCCGCCCGGTTTCCGTCACGCAACACGAACGCCTCGTGCACACCGATCGAAGTGCCGGTCGGCGACGCGCCGCGGCCGACATGGCCTGTGTCGGTGGTGATTTCAACCTCTACCAACGGCCGAGCCTTGCAGTCCAACAGCTGGCGGGCAACAACTGATGCGATCTTCATCGGCGAACTCCCGCTACGAGACGATGCTAAGGTCACACAGGTTGCTGCCTGTGTGCCGGTCATGACCGCATCACGGGCACGGCCAGCGCCTCGTTGGTGGCGTGTCAGCGCAGTCCAGCGTGCACCGTGACCCTGGCTACCACCATAAAGCACGGTCGATCGCAAACCGTGATGGCGACAATTTCCTCCTGGCGGGCTGTGTTCAGCGCCGGCCTCGGCGGTGTCGCCGACACTTTTGGCACATATAACAAGCCCGCCGGCAGTGGTCTGGCTAGGGCCTGCGCCGTGGCCGTTGCCCGGCCGACCGCGACCGCTCTCGCGCCCTGCGGCGTTGACGGCCTCGGGCGCTCGCGGCCTCCCGCCGTCCACGGCTCCGGCCACATCCTGATCCAGCACACACGTGGTTTGTCGTGACCCCGATACCCGCTTGCCCGTGCCGGCAGTCGAGTCGGTGGCTGATGATGCGATGCTGGGCATCGGATACCTCCCCCCGGAACCCCAACGCTGCTCGTCCACGAAGAAACAGCAGCGATGAAATCCGTTGTCGGGAGTGCAAGCACCGTGTCCGGTTTATGTCCGAACCCCGGACCAACTG
>NZ_JBOHHI010000059.1:0-12758 GCF_050700595.1 Mycobacterium sp. | reverse complement strand
GCGCTGGGTGGCATTGATGCCGTCGACGCTGATCTCGTGATCGACGCTGACCAGCCGTTGCCGGCCGCCACCGTCGAAGGCAGCGCCCAGGTCGGTGAACTCGTCGCCGTCGCGAGTAATGCTCGCTCCGGAGTGCCGGAACGTCGCGATCCAGCCGTGGCGGTCGCCGTCGGACCAGCACCGGTTGTATCGCGCGGTGAGATTCAGGATGGCGTCGCGTCCTGCCACGCCGTCCAGTACGTACTGCTGTTGGTAGGTCATGCTCATCGTGGCTCTCCCAATGTCACCGGCTGACGATGTATCCGTGGCTTTCCCGGTCCCAGGCGCCGGGCACCACACCTCGGGCGCGCAGAACATCCTTGCGTACCCGCCCGATGATGGTCTTCGGAATTTCGGTCATGATCTCGACGTACCGCGGTACACAGAAGTACGGCATGCGTTCAGCGCAGAAGTCCAAGAGCTCGGCGTAATGCAGCGACGACGCCGGATTCAGCGTCACGATCAGCAGGATGTCGTCCTCGCCCAGCTCGCTGGGCACGGCGACGGCAGCGGCCTCGGCCACTGCCGGATGCTGCATCACCGCGGCTTCCACTTCCACCGACGAGATGTTTTCGCCGCGCCGGCGCAGCGAATCCTTCACCCGGTCCAGGTAAGTCAGGTTCTGCTCGTCATCGAGCATCCCGAGGTCCCCGGTGCGGAACCACTCCGGGTGCGGGTCCACACCACCATCACTGTTCACATACCCCTCGCTCATTGCGTGCGGGTGCCGGGGCCGGCATGCGATCTCGCCGACCGTTCCGGGCGGCACCGGATCACCGCCGGCGTCCAGGATGCGCACATCGAAATCGGGGTTGGGGCGGCCCGATGTCCCGGGTACGCCGTCGTCGTCGACACCCTTGACCGCGAGCGGAAAAGCCTCAGTCATGCCGTACATGGTGACAATTCGGCAGCCGTAACGCTTTTCGATGCCACGGGAGTGGGCGGCATCGATCGGCGCCGCGGAGATGAACCGCAATGGCAGCTGTGCGTCAAGTGGATGCGGCGGCTGGTTCCACAGCATCGACACCATCGCGCCGGCGCCGGCGAAGCCGACCGCGCCGCAGGCGCGGATGTCGTCCCACACCGCTGCGGGGTGAAAAGCCGGTGCCAGCACCGTGGTTCCGCCGACCAGCATCGGTGCCAACACCGACGGCGCGGCGCTGAGGTGAAACAACGGCATCGCCGTCCACAACACCTCGCCCCGGCTGAATTTCCACGCCGACGCCACCGTCGCCGCCGCGGTGAACAGGTAATGCCAGCTGGTGGCCACCGCCTTCGACGCGCCGGTGGTGCCCGAGGTGAAAAACAGTGATCCCGTCTCTCCTGGTTCGCCGGGTTCGTCCGATACCGGAGCGGCCGCGCCGCGTGCCAGCGCGGCACCGAGCGAATCACCCCGTACCAGAATGTCGCTCAGCATCGGCAACCGGCCGGCCACCTCGGCGACGTGCGGACGTCGTTCGGCGTCGGTGAGGATCGCCTTCGCCCGTGCCAGCCGCAGGGCGTGCAGCAGGAACTCGCTCTTGTTGGCGGCGTTCACCGCCGCGGTCACCGCGCCGATCCGCGCCGCCCCCAACCAGAAGTAGATCCATTCGGGACAGGTCGTGGTGAACAGCGCGACGCAATCTCCGCGGCGGATACCGATGTCCCGCAGGGCACTCGCCGCGGCGCGCGATCGCTGCCGCATCTGCTCGAACGTCACCTGTGTACCGGCGATCGACATCATCACCCGGTCGGGAAACTGCCCGGCGCGACGATCGAGCACCGCTGAGACGCTGAATTGATCCACACCGAAATCAGCGGGCCCGACGGGCATTAGACTGCTGCGGCCGCCGGGTCCGGCTGACCGTCGGGCGTGTATCCGAAGTCATCGGGCGAAGGCGCCTCGCCCGGGTAGAAACGGTGGGCCCAGCGCCGCAGCGCCGCGTAGTCGCGGGCTTCTTCGGGCGCCAGGTTGGGCTTCTCCAGGTATTTCATGTTCTCCCAGGTGAAGAAGTCCTGTTTGATGACTTCCTGTTGCAGCGCAAGGAATCGCGCCGCCCGACCGCCGGGCGCCTCGCCGGTATCACCGGGCTCGCGCACCGATGCCTGGGTGTAGAAGTAGTCGGTGTAGTCCTCGTCGACCGGTGTCTGCCCGGTGACCTGAATGGTGGCGACCAGCTCACTGGGGAAACGGACGATTCCGATGCCCAGCGAGTAGTTGTCGTAGACGATCTTGGCGTCCACCGGCCCGTTCGGGGTCAGCCAGGTTTGCGCGCGGCCGCCACCGAAGTGAGCGTTGACCGTGGCGTGCAGGTGGTAGCCGGACACCTCGAACGACGCGGTGTTCGCGGGATTGGCGGCCTTGTGCACATATTGCACGTGATACGGGTCGGCGGCGTTTTCGATGATCATCTGCGCGTGCACCTTGACCCGGTTGAGCATGCGGGTGTGCGGGTGCAGCGGGTAGTACTCGTCGGTCTCCAATTCGGCCAGCACCGGCGGCTGCCAGTACGGCAGCCGGCCGTGGCGTTCGTGCCAGACCAGGATGAAGCCGTACCAATCGGTGCTCGGGTAGGTGCGGATGCGCACGTTCTGCTTACAGCCGATCTTGCTGTATGGGATGAGCGCGTTGGTGCCGTCGCCGCGCCAGCGCCAGCCGTGCCAGGGGCAGACGATGTTCTCGCCCTCGACGGTGCCGCCGACGCCGAGGTTCGCGCCGAGGTGCTGACAGTAGGCGTCCAGCACGTGCACCTGGCCCGACTCGGTGCGGAACAGCACCAACTCCTCGCCGAAGTAGTGCACCCGCTTGACCTCCCCGACGGCCAGGTCAGAGGCGAAGCCGACGATGAACCAGCCCGTCGGGAACCGGTACGGTGACAGGCTGATGCCGCTCGGCCCGAATTCGCGTTCCGACGGGTCGACGTCCGAAACGGTGTGCGTCACTACCTCTCCGTTCCCCGCGCAGCCTCGATCCCAGCGCCCGGAAGACTCCTGTCTATTTTTACTATTTTAGAAATTCAACGTCAACTGAGCAATGAAACTCGGGGCCGGCCGATCCCGGGCTCTCGACCGTCCAACTCGGGCATCATCGCATCAGACAAAGTCCGAACCCCCGTCGACGTTCACCGTCGCACCGGTGACGTACCCATTGCGCCGCGACACCAGATAGGCGGTGATGGATGCGATTTCCTCAGGGAGCCCGGCGCGACCGAGGTCGCAGGGCTGATGAAAATTGTCGTCGATCCACTGCATCACGTCGCGCGGGTTTGCAGCGTCGAGTCCGTCGGCAGCGAGGATATCTTTGAGTACCTCGGTGAAGCTTGCCGTCACGATGGTGCCCGGACACACGCAGTTCACCAGGATGCCGTCCTTGGCCAGGCTTTTCGACAGGTTCTTGGTCACGCTGCTCAGGGCCGCTTTCGACGCGGTATAGGCGACGATCCGCGGGTTCTGCCGCTGTATCGAGTGCGCAGACAATGTCGCGATCCGGGCCCATTCGGCGGCCCGAAGCATCGGCAACGAGGCGCGAATCGATCGGACTCCCGACATCGTGCCGAGCGTGAACGCGGCCTCCCAGTCCGAGTCGTCCATCTCCTCGAAATAGCCGTCTGCCGGACCGATCGTGTGGACCAAGCTGTTGAATTTGCCCCAGCGATCTGCCAATACTGCAAATCCGGCGGCGATCGATTCGGCATCGGACATATCTACGCTGATCCCGACGGCATCAGGCGCCCCCGCCGCTTTCAGGGAGTCCACCGCGGCGTCGAGCGCCGATTTGCCTCTCGCCATAACGGCGACGCTCGCGCCCTCCGCGGCGAGCGCCTCTGCGATGGCCAATCCCATCCCCTTGCTGCCGCCTGTAACAACGGCTTTCGAGCCGACGAAGCCCAGATCCACAGTGTCTCCTCTATGTGACGACGTCGGCCGTACCGGCCGTGGCCGAACCGATGATCCGCGCGATCAAGTCCGCCGATACCCCCAGACCACCCAGGCAGAAACGCAGCGCTGCTTCCCGAGTTTTGGCGCGATCGCAGTTTCCGGTAGCCCACTGCCTCTCTACACATGCCCATATCGCGCCATGCAGCAACTCCGCGTCGGTCAGCGGATCGATGTCGGCGAAGATCTCTTGCTGCGTGCCGAGTTCGAGCTGGTCGATAAGCGGCGTCAACATCTCCCGGTACGCCGGACTCACCACTTCCGGAGCGGCAAACATCTGCGATTGCGCTTCGAGTGACAGAATGCGCAGGCCGGACCGAACGGTCATGTCGAAAGCAAGATCGAGCCGCCCGTCGATCCATGCGGCCACCGCCTCAACCGGGTTCGACGCCGATGCCATCTTGCGGCGCAATCGCCGCATCTCGACGCGCGCCATCTCCAGAAATACCGCTTGAACAAGTTGATCTTTCGAGTCGAAGTGTCGATAAAAAGCGCGCGTGCCCAGTTTTGCCCGGGTTAGGACATCGGCAATCGTCAACGCGCGGACACCTCGTTCCCGGACGGTCTTTGACGCCGCGGACAGCAGTGCGATCCGTGTACCCCGGTCCGGGGGCAGCTTCTCTCGTCCTCGCCGCGTCGCACCCGTCTTCGTGGTCGCCGAAGGGATTTCCGGCTCAACCCGTCGCATCGTAGGTCGCCAGGTAGTCAGCGAAATGGTCACGGACATGTTCGGGTGTCAGTCCGTAGTCGGACAACTCGTACTCGTGCGCTGCGCGTGATCCCGGCTGGTGACTACTGGCCCAATGCTGCACCGAGCGGTGGGTGTCTTCGGTAAAACTCAGGCCAAGCCGGTCGTAACTGTTCTTCAGCGTATTCACTGGGTCGGTCTGCAACTCAGCGAAAGAGACGTCGGCCAAGCGGTCGTCGCCGAATCGCTTGCGGAAGTCCATCGCCCTTCGAACACCTTCTGCCCAGCATCGAAGCTGTTCGGCGCCGAGTTCTTCAGGAGCGTCGCGGTCACTGCTCCAGCTGCGGACGTACCGAATGAGACTGCACACCGATCCCATCACTTTCGCCGGATCACGATGACTCCACATGAATTTCGCTTCTGGATAGGCGGCGATGAGTGCGTCGAGCGAGAACATGTGCACGGGGGTTTTGAGGTGCCACAAGTTGGGTGGGCAATGCCATTGGAGGAGTTTGAGCACTCGCCGGTGGTAGCTGTACGTCTCAAGCATGTCGCAGCGCATGACCCAGTCCAGGTACCTCGGAGCGCGTACGACTCCGTCGAAATGCACTGTACGGAAGCTCATTCCCATGATGTCCTGACATTCGGTCGCCGCAGTCGCTTCCGAGTTGTACAGGGTTTTCATGAGCGGGAACATGTCGTTCAACATGTCCAGACCCGCCTGAGCCTGCGCAATGCGAGGGTCGTCGTGTTGAGTGGCCGCCTCGGGCGGCGGCGTCGGGGCTTGCGACTCCCACATCCGTAGCGAGCGGAACTGAGGATCGGCGCCTACCAGTTGGCTGAGAGCCGTCGTTCCCGTGCGCGGTAGACCGATGATGAAGAGTGGTCCCTCAATCACCCCGCTGTCGATCTCCGGATGCTGCTTGTAAGCGTGCTCGATCTTCAAACGTTGTATGAGGGCATTACTGATGGTCGCGTGCTGGATTACCGTCCCCATCTCGTTCAAACCGGCCTCGGTGTTCAGCGCCGCAACGATGCGTTCCAGGCCTTCGCGGTAATAGTGCGAGCCGAAATCATCAAGGCCCGTGGCTGCACGCGCTCCTTCCTCGAGTTCGTCAGCGGAGAAACTCACCGCGCGAACCTCGCGTGCACCGCACGGCGACGGGCTGCGATGATTGCCGCCCGCTCCTGGGCCGTGACCGTTTTGGTTTCTCCGGGCAACGCCGATGGAATTTCGTCGACCTTCACCACGCGCGTGGTCGGCATCGGGGCCGTATCGGTGCGCACGCAGCGCAGGATCATCGCGCCGTTGCTATATCCGGCAGTGTCGAGCCAATTCGCGACACCCGGATCGTGCGAACACACGACGGTGCGAAGAAGTCCGTCCGAGTCGACCACGGCTTGATGAGCATTGAGGCTGGATTGATGCCGACCGTAATGGATTGTCTCCCACCATGGATTGCCCAGTGAGTAGCTCCAGTAGACACCATTGGGCGGCTTCACCTCAAGGATCAACGCCTCGTCCGGCTGGAGTTCCCAGCGACCGATTACCGGTCGATTTTCCGCCGCCCCGCCCACCGAGGAGAGGTCGATCGGGGCAAGAAACCCGTTAGCGGGTGGCGTGCCGCCCCAGTCGTGGAAGAACTTCAGGTTGGCGTACACGAACTCACCGAGCGCCACTAGTTGCCGCGATACCACCACATCCTGATCGATCGTCTGACGTCCGCACTCCGAGCCGGTCCCGATCCGTTCAATCCGCAACGACGAAGGCACCTCGGTGTTCCAGTCGTAGAAGAAGTGGCGGACAACCAAGGTTGGGTTGTCGCCGTCGATCCGCATCCAGTTTCCCTCGCGCTCATCCGCGGAGATGATTACTTCGAAGTTGCCCTCGGGATCCACCTCAAGCTCGTCGACCAGCGCGTTCGCGGTTGCCACGATCCCATTCATCGTCTGCAGCCCGACGTAACGGGCGGTGCCGCGGTTGCCGAACAACCGATAGGTCAGGCCACCCCGCAGCATCGCGCGGGTATAGATCGCATCGGGACAGTCCATACCCCAGGTCAGGACGTCGTCAGTAGAAGTTCGCGAGATGCCCAGTATCGGATCCGGATCGAACCGCAGCGCCTCGTCGATGCCCATTGCAGCCAGTACCAACAGATGTCGCAGACCAGCAGCGTGGTCCAGCCGGTTACGCGCGAAGGGGCTGCCCGTCACCAGGTCCGCCGCCGCGGTCAACCGATCGAGCAGGTGTTCCCATCCCTGCGCCACATCAAGGTCGTCGGGGTGAGCACCCTCCGAGAATGAGGCCTCGGCGATCGAAAACGGTAACCACGCCGCGGGTTTCGCCGGCCCGCCGTTCATCTGCGCAGCTCACTCATCGACGTCCTGACATCTGAATACTGAAAACATCATTTTCGCTTTAGAGTCCATGAACTATCACACCTGAAGGCACATCTGTCAATACCGGGTTCTCATCCGCCACCGGCGGCGGCAGCGTCCGCATCCCGGAAAACACCGTTGCTGCAGCCCCGCCGTTTCGCGGACTACCCCAACCCTCAGCTGCGGGCAACCCGTCCAACATGCTTAAATAGCAAAGATAGCGGCTTTGGCGCCGTTGCTACCCGAAGCCGCTACGCACGAAATGAAGGTGGACCATGACGATGACGGCTCACATCGACCTCTCGGATTTCAGCTTGTGGCGCAACGGCTTTCCGGACGAGCTGTTCGCCGATCTACGACGCAACCGGCTGCTTTTCCGCCACTCCCGCACCCCAGGCGTCGCCAAGATTGGCGTCCAGCGCGACTTCTGGATTACCACGAAGCACCGGCATGCGGTGCGCATCCACCGCGACGCCGACTCGTTCACCGCGAAAGACGGCCCGCTGATCCAGCCCATGGACACCTTCTCGTCGTACCCGACGATCATCAACATGGACGAGCCGGAGTTGAACAAACGCCGCAAGCTCATCTCGAGCGCGTTCACGCCACGGGCGATCGCCAGGCTCGAGGACGGCATTCGGGCCCGCGCCGCGCAGATGATCGACAACCTGCTGGCCCGCGGCGGCGGCGACTGGATCGCCGACGTCGCCGACGCGCTGCCGATGACGGTCATCGGCGACATCATCGGCATGCCCGACGACGACCGGCCCCGGATCTTCGACGCGTTCGACCGCATCCTGACCGCCCGCTCGCCGAAGGCGCGGCGCACCGAACAGGAAGAGCTCGAGGTATACGCCACGATCTTCGGCTATGCGCTCGAGCTCACCGCCGCCAAGCGGCGCAACCCCGCCGACGACATCTGGAGCACACTGGCATCGGCGGTGATCACCGGGGAAGACGGTGAGCAGTTCGCGCTGCCGGCCAACGAACTCGAGATCTTCTTCTTCGTGCTGGCGTTCGCCGGCAGCGACACCACCAAGAACGCCCTGGCCGCCGGGCTGCAGGCGTTCGTCGCCAACCCCGAGCAGATCGAGGGGTACCGCGACGACGAGGCACTGCGACCCGGTGCCGTCGAGGAGGTGCTGCGCTGGGCGACACCGGTGGCGTACTGGACGCGCACCACCAAGGTCGACATCGAGATCGACGGTCAGCACATCCCCGCCGGCGAGCGCATCGTGTCGATGCTGCGTTCGGCGAACCGTGACGAGGAGGTGTTCGACGAGCCGTTCCGCTTCGACATCGGCCGGTCGCCCAATCCGCACGTCGCGTTCGGCGGCGGCGGGCCACACCATTGCCTGGGCGCCATGCTGGCGCGCGCCGAGCTGCGTGCCGTGTTCGACGAACTGCTGTTGCGCTGCGACGACATCGAGCTGGGCCCGGCCACCGTGGCTCACCCGAGCCTGCTGACGAACATGTCGATCTACGACGCGATGGCGATCTCGCTGACCGCGCGGTAATTGCCCAGCCTCTCCTCAGGCCGGTTCGCGGCCCGCATCGTCGCTGGGTTGGATTACTCGCGAATGCGCAGCGCGGACTGGACCGAGCTGCGCTCGGCTGGTTACCTCGACTCCGAAATCACTCCGCCCCGAACGTGATCACTTAAATCATCGAGACATGGATCAGACGGATTTGCCCGACCACCCGTTGAGTGGGCTGAACTTGCGCTGGCCCATTTGGCAGCGTGACACAACACCTACCGACCCGGCCGATCCCTCGTTTCACGCTGCGCCCAGCCGGTTCAAGGTGTGGCAGGTGGCGCGCCGCGAGCATCCAATTGCTTAGACCGTCTCGGCCACCCGCGGCGAATTCTGGTCCGTCACCACCCACCACTTCGCGCGCCAGGTGCTGCAAAATCCCGCACAGTTCGCATCAGGCGCGGGGATGGGTCTGGGCGCCAACGCCCGTGCGGTCGCGTTGGCTTCCGGAAAAATGCTCATCGTAACGGATGGTGCCAATCACCGCAGACTGCGCGCCGCACACTCGGCGTGGCTGTCAAGTTCGGCAGTTGATCGGATGCATTCCGGTATCGAACACGATATCGAAAACCTGCTCGCCAAACTGATTGCACGGAGTGGCGCCTTCGACGCCGGCAAAGGCCTCGGCGCCATAATCGCCCGCCAAGTGCTTGCGCGATTGCTGGGAATACCGCACGCGGACTGGGCAGAACTGGGCAGACTGACCGACGCCGCCCACGCCACCAATGTTGCGCCGCCGAAGCCCACGATGAATTACTGATGTACCTCAATGACCCGCTACACCAGCGCAGAACCAATCCGCAGGACGACGTTGTGACCACGCTGTCCCGGTCAACCGTGGACGACCGTCCACTCACCGACGATGAGATTTTGCTGCATTGCGACGGCATGCTCACCAGTGGGCTTGAAACGACTCCGTCGCGGTATCCGGTGCCCGGGTAGCTTTCGCCGAAGATCCGGCTTGCTGGCAGCGACTGCGCGAGCACCCAGAGCTGTTCAACTCAGCTGTGGAAGAAATCCTGCGTTGGACTTCGCCCCGTGGACACGTGCTGCGGACCGCCATCACCGACGTACCCCTTGGCGAGGCCCGGCAAGCGACAGTCTCCGAACTAGGGTGCGACCTGCTCAAGATCAAGTGTGCCCGTCCCCGGCAGACCGCGTACAGCAATGCATCTTCGGGTCGTCGTCGCATTGTGCAGAGAATCGCCCAACGACACATCGCCCCCGGTGTGCGCACTGCGGCTGCAAAGCCGCATCGAAACCACGCGGAGCAAGGAAGTACACGGTGAAGGCCACAGTAGAGATCGACATACGGCCGAAGAGTCTGCGCGAAGGCCCGCGCAGGGCCGCGTTTTTTGATATGAAAACCGTGGATGTATCGACATGGGGTGGATCTATTGATGTGGGGTGGATCTGTCGACATGGGGTGGATCTATTGATATGGGTTGGATCTCTGCGTGTCCTCAAGGTGCGGTCTGGGCCGCGCGCTCTTTGACCTGCACTTTTGGCCGTGTCCAGGGTGTGGAGACGCTCACTGGTCAACAGTGGCCGAACGCCATCGCGATGCGTAGCGCCCTGACGCGCGTGAGGGCCGCGCCTGTAGGCCGCGCGGCGCCGGACCGCGCCAGCACAGCACAACTCCAGCAACGCGCGCGCGATGCAGATCCACGGTGGACAACGTCATGAGAGCCTAAGCCGCGTGGGGTGGAAAGGTCGGATGAAACTCGACGAGCGGGCGCTTCCGCTGACGCGCCGACAGCTGGATATATGGCTTGCGGAGCAAACGGGTCGCTTCGATGCCAGGTGGCAACTTGGCGTGCTTATGCGAATCGCGGGCAAGATCGACCCTGGTTTGCTGAAGTCGGCGATCCGTCAAGTGCTGCGCGAAGCCGAACCACTGAGAGCCGCTTTTTTCGAGGTGGATGGCCAGGTTTTCCAAAAGCTGGTTGATTATCCGGACGTCGAACTTGCTCGCTATGATCTCATGGGTTCGAGGGATCCTGCACACGAGGCTTATCGGTTAGCATCATCGATCCAACGCACGGTGATGCCGCTTAGTGGCCCGCTGTTCAATTTTGCGTTGTTACAAACGCGGGCAGACGAATTTTATTGGTTCGCGTGCTGCCATCATATAGTCGTAGATGGCATCGGCCTTGCTTTTGTTCTCCATCGGATCGCAACTGTCTATAACGCACTTGCTTCTGGCACGTCGATTCCTCCCGATTCTTTTGGGTCGCTGCGTGATCTTATTGAGTGCGAGCTAGAATACGAAGCGTCCGCCGATTATCTGGATGATCGGGCCTATTGGACTAGACACCTCCCGCCGGAAAGTGAATCGGGTTATCAGCTGGCGCACGACGCGGGCGGGCATGATCCGAATGAATCTTCCGCACCGGTCCAGTTGGACCCTTCCGCGGTTTCCGGAATCGAGGAGTTAGCACGGGCGTTGGGGATGCGTCGCTCGTCGGTGATTACCGCGGCATGTGCGCTGCTGGTGCACGGGTGCGACGTCGAGAGTTCGGATGTCGTGTTCGATTTTCCGGTAACCAGGCGTGTGCGTCCGGAGTCAAAGCTGGTGCCCGGAATGATTTCCGGGGTGGTTCCACTGGTGTTGAAAGCTTCGCCGCGTTCTACCGTTGCCGGTTTTTGTGAGCATGTCGATGCCCAAATCCGGCAAACGTTGCAGCATCAGCGGTTCCCGGTGCACGCTATTGCGAACCAGGCGCCTTTCCGCGGCTTCGAGCAGGCGTCGAATCGGGTAGTTGTTAATTTCATCCCGACTACACACATGGCGGATCTTGCTGGTTCTGCGGTATCGGCGACCGTGACCCATGATGGCCTCGGGGATCAGTTTAAGCTGGTTTTCTTTAGGGACGGTGACCAGCTTTTTCTCAGCACGCCGGGTGCTGGGCAATTGTTTTCGAATTCTGATGTCCGCGATTTGGTGAAGCGGTTGCTGCGGGTGCTGGTGGCGATGGCGGCTGATCCGGGGCGGCGGTTGTCGTCGATCGATTTGCTCGACAAGGCCGAGCACGCCCGGTTGGATGAGATCGGTAACCGGGCGGTGCTAAGCGCGCCGGCACCCACGCCGGTGTCGGTTCCGGCGGTGTTCGCCGCGCAGGTGGCCCGTGTCCCGCAGGCGGTGGCGATCAGCTGCGGGGGGCGTTCGTGGACTTATCGCGAACTGGAGCAGGCCGCTAACCGGCTGGCGCACCGGTTGACCGGCCACGGTGCGGGCCCCGGGCGGTGTGTGGCGCTGCTGATGTCACGCTCGGCCGAGGCGATCGTGGCGATGCTGGCGGTGTTAAAGACCGGGGCGGCCTATCTGGCGATCGACCCGGCGCTGCCGGCGACCCGGATCGAGTTCCTGCTCGATGACGCCGCCCCGATCGCGGCGATCACCACCACCGCCCTGCGCTCACGGCTGGACGGCCATGATCTGGCGGTCCTCGATGTCAACGACCCCACGATCGCCACCGAGCCCAGCACCGCCCCACCCCCGCCGGCGGCGGATGACATGGCCTACCTCATCTACACCTCGGGCACCACCGGCACTCCCAAGGCGGTGGCCATCACCCACCACAACATCACCCAACTGCTGGCGTCGCTGGATGCGGGTTTGGCGGCGCCTGGGCAGGTGTGGTCGCAGTGTTATTCCTATAGCTTCGACGCCTCGGTGTGGGAGATCTTCGGTGCCCTGCTGCACGGTGGGCGGCTGGTGGTGGTGCCCGACGAGGTGGCCCGCTCACCACATGACCTGCACACCTTGCTGGTCACCGAACAGGTCAGCGTGTTAACCCAGACCCCGTCGGCGGTGGCGATGCTGTCCCCCGAGGGGTTGGAGTCGGTGGCGCTGGTGGTGGCCGGGGAGCCCTGCCCGGCCGGGCTGGTCGACTTGTGGGCGCCCGGGCGGGTGATGCTCAACGCCTACGGCCCCACCGAGGCCACGGTGTGTGCGGCCATCAGCGCGCCGCTGACGGCGGGCCCCGACGTGGTGCCGATCGGTGCGCCGGTGTCGGGGGCGGCGCTGGTGGTGCTCGACGGCTGGTTGCGCCCGGTGCCGGTGGGGGTGGTCGGGGAGTTGTATGTGGCCGGTACCGGGGTGGGGGTCGGGTATGTGGGCCGGTCGGGGTTGACCGGGTCGCGGTTTGTGGCGTGTCCGTTCGGCGGGCCGGGGACGCGGATGTATCGCAGCGGGGATT
>NZ_JBOHHI010000058.1:0-92939 GCF_050700595.1 Mycobacterium sp. | reverse complement strand
GCAACCCGCGCTCGATCTGGCTGAGATACGGATTACTGACACCGGCCTTTTCCGCCAACTGCCGCACCGACACTTGCGCCGCCTCACGCTGCGCCCTGATGAAACTGCCGATGTCTGACGCAGCGGTAGACACCACTGCAGCAAGCTTGTCCTCCTGCGGCATTGGCGACTCCTTGCGTCGTAACGTCGGTGCTGACGCGCACCAGGCTACGACCTAGTGCTAACTTTTGCAAGCGCCAGTTAGCACGGCTCAGAACAATAGCTGCGCTACCGCGTAAATCACCAGCCCGGCCAGTGAGCCGACCACGGTGCCGTTGATCCGGATGAACTGCAGGTCGCGGCCCACGTGCAGCTCGATGCGCCGGCTGGCTTCGGTGGCGTCCCAGCGCTCGATCGTATCGGTGATGATCGCGGTGATCTCCACTCCGTACTGGGAAACCAGATGCTGGGCGGCCCGCACGATCCAGTTGTCGACCTTGTCGCGCAGGTCGGCGTCGTCGCGCAGCGACTCGCCGATGCGCACCACCGCGCCGGCGACCCGGGTGCGCAGCGCGCTGGACGGATCGTCGACGCCCTCTAGCACCAGCCGCTTCAGCGTCTGCCAGGCCGTCGCCGCTGCGTTGGTGACCTCCTCGCGGGACATCAGCTGCTCCTTGACCGCCTCGGCACGCGCGATCGTCGCCTCGTCGTGCTGCAGGTCGTCGGCGAACTCGAACAAAAACCGGGTCGCCGATCGGCGCAACTCGTGAGCGGGGTTGCGGCGCACCTTGTCGGTGAAGTCCATCAGCTCCCGGTGGATGCGGTCACCGACCAGGTGGTCGACGAACCGTGGTGACCAGCCCGGCGAGTCCCGCTCCACCACCCGCTGGATGACCTCCCCGGCGTTCAGCGACCACCGGAACGCGCGGTCGGCCAGCAACTGGATCAACGCGTCCTGCCGGTTCTCGGCCAGCAGGGTGGCCAGCACCCGACCCGCCGGCGGACCCCACTTCGGTTCGGCAACGCGCCGCACGATCATCCGGTCGATGACCTGCTGGACATCCTCGTCACGCAGCAGTTCCACACCCACCCGCAGTACGGTCGCCGTCTCGGCGGCCACCCGCTCGGCATGGGAAATCTCCGAGAGCCACTTGCCCAGCCGACCGGCGATCTGGGCGTCGCGCACCTTGGTCTTCACCACCGGCGGCGACAGGAAATTCTCCCGCACGAACGTTCCCAGACCCTCGCCGAGCTGGTCTTTTTTACGCTTGATGATCGCGGTGTGCGGGATCGGGATGCCCAGCGGATGCTTGAACAGCGCGGTGACGGCGAACCAGTCCGCCAAGGCTCCGACCATGCCCGCCTCCGCGGCGGTGCGGACATAGCCCACCCAGGCGGCGGTGCTGCCGCCCGCCTGCACCCACCGACAGCCGAGGAACACCGCGCTGGCGCCGACCAGGAAACTCAGCGCCACCACTTTCATCCGGCGCAGGCCCCGGCGACGCTCGGCGTCGCTCTGCGGATCGGCCGCGACGAACGATTCGGCCAACGACGCGCTTACCCGGCCCGGGTTGGCTCGATGTACCACCACACCATCATCCGCTATCGGAATGAGTAGTTACTGTTACCGGTCCAGGTGCACGGCCCTGAGAGGCCGTATTATCGAGAAAGTGGCGAAGCGTTTCCCGGTAGGGACCATAAAGACCGATGGCCGGAAGCGACGTTGGCACCAGCACAAGGTGGAGCGTCGCAACGAGCTGATCGACGGGACAATCGAAGCCATCCGACGGCGCGGTCGCTACGTGAGCATGGACGAGATAGCCGGCGAGATCGGGGTCTCCAAGACCGTCCTGTACCGCTACTTCGTGGACAAGAACGACCTGACGACCGCGGTGATGATGCGGTTCGCGCAGAAAACCCTGATCCCCAATATGGCCGCCGCGCTGTCGTCGAACCTGGACGGCTTCGACCTGACCCGCGAGATCCACCGGGTGTACGTCGAAACCGTGGCGGCCGAGCCCGAGCCCTACCGGTTCGTGATGGCGAACAGCTCGGCGGCCAAGAGCAAAGTGATCGCCGACTCCGAGCGCATCATCGCCCGCATGCTGGCGGTGATGCTGCGCCGCCGGATGGTGCAGGCCGGGATGGAAGTCAGCGGGGCGGAGCCGTGGGCCTACATGATCGTTGGCGGCGTGCAGCTGGCCACCCACTCGTGGCTGCTCGACCCGCGGATGACCGCCGACGAGCTGATCGACTACCTGACGATGCTGAGCTGGAGCGCATTGTGCGGGATCGTGGAGGTCGGTGGGTCGGTGGACAAGTTCCGCGGACAACCACACCCGCAGCCGATCGTGCCGCCGCTGCCGCACTGAACCTTTAGGCTGTGGTGATGCCCGAGGTGACGGTCCGCTCCCGACTGCGGTCATGGAGCTACGCCCTGCGCACCACCAATCCGCTGCCCGACGGACCAATCGACACCGTCACACGCTGGCTCGTCGTCACCCGCGCCGCGGTGCTACCGATGACCGTGGTGTCGGGTCTGGTTGCCGCGCTGCTGGCGATCGGCCGGCCGGGCCTGGATTGGCGGTGGCTGGTTTTGGCGATCGTCGGAATCACGTTGGCCCACACCGCCAACAACTTGATGAACGACCTGTATGACACCCAGACCGGCACCGACAGCGCGGGCTATCCGCGTGCCCTGTACGCCCCGCACCCGGTGCTGTCCGGGCTGGTCAGCCGTCGCACACTGGTGATCGCTATCGCCGTGGTCAACCTGGCCGATCTGGCGATCCTGGTCGTGCTGACCTGGGCACGGGGCTGGCCGGTGGTGGCGTTCGCATTGTCGGGTTTCGTGCTGAGCGTCGCCTACACGGCGCCGCCGGTGCGGTTGAAGAAGCGCGGCCTGGGCGAACCCGACGTCTTCGTGGTCTGGGGCCCGCTGATGGTGTGCGGCACCTACTACTCCGCAGTCGGCGCCGTCGGCTGGGACGTCCTGTTGGCGTCGCTGCCCTACGGGTTGGCGTGCACGACGGTGTTGATGGGCAAGCACATCGACAAGATTCCCTACGACGGGCCGCTGGGCATCCGGACGCTGCCGGTGATGCTCGGCGAAGCCCGCGCCCGCACCGCCACGCTGGCGATGATGGTCGGCTTCTACGCGCTGGTCGCGTTGGCGGTGGCGGTCGATGCGATGCCGTGGCCCGCGCTGCTGGTCGTGTTGGCGCTGCCCCGGCTGGCCAAGGTGTGGCCGCATTTCCGCCGCCGGCCACCCGAGACACCGCCGGAGGGGTTTCCGGTGTGGCCGCTGTGGTACGCGGCGCTGGCCTTTGTGCACGTGCGCCAGGCGGGCGGGCTGCTGGTAGTCGGCCTGGCGATCGGCGCCGTACTGCGGTAAGCCCGCTGCGACGACCGCTACTTGGTCAGGGTGAACTGTCCGACGTTCGTGATATCGCGGCGGAAGAAGTCCGCACAACCGGTCAGGTACCGCAGGTAGCGGTCGTAGACCTCTTCGGACTGGACAGCGATGGCGCGGTTACGGTTGGCCATTAGGTTGGCCGCCCACATGTCCAGGGTTCGTGCGTAGTGCGGACGCAGCAATTGAATTCTTTCGAGCCCGAAACCGGCGGCCCGGGAGAACTCGACAACATCTTCCTCGCACGGCAATTCGCCACCGGGGAAGATTTCCCGGCCGATGAATTGCATGAACTTCAAGTCGCTGATCGTCAGCTTGATGCCTTGTTCACCAAAGTACGTCTGCGGATGCCCCAATATGGTGTGCAGCAGCATGCGGCCGTCGTCGGGAAGGATGTCGTGGGCGCACTCGAAAAACGCGGGATAACGCTCCTTCTTGAAATGCTCGAAGGCGCCGATGCTGACGATCCGGTCGACGTGCTCGTCGAACTCCTCCCAGCCCTGCAGCCGAACCTCGACATTGCGCCCGGTCGGGATCTTGGCCAGCCTGGCCCGGCTGTACTCGCATTGGCTGCGGCTCAACGTGATACCAATCACGTTGACGTCGTGGCGTTCAACCACGCGTTGCAGCGCGCCGCCCCACCCGCAACCAACGTCGAGCAACGTCATCCCCGGCTCGAGGCCGAGCTTGCCCAGCGCCAGATCGAACTTGGCGTTTTGCGCCTCCTCGAGGGTCATGTCGTCACGCTCGAAGTAGGCGCAGGTGTAGGCCATCGTGGGATCTAGGAATAATTCGAAGAATTCGTCGGAACCGTCGTAGATCGATTGTGACTCTTCATAGAACGGCTTCAATTCAGACATTCGCGGCAGCTCCCAACCAATCTCGTCTGACCTCCCCTGCGGGCAGAGACTTTACAAGGGCTGCACCAACGATCTCACACCCGGGCGATATATGGTGTGCACCACCACGCGGTTGGCTATCTCAGTAGGTGTCATGGAGCTACGCCCTGCGCACCACCAATCCCCCGCCCGACGGATGACCGTGGTGTCGGGTCTGGTTGCCGCGCTGCTGGCGATCGGCCGACCGGGCCTGGATTGGCGGTGGCTGGTTTTGGCGATCGTCGTTATGTTTGTCCAGCCGACGCCGAACTTCGGTGACGTGCGGGCCCATTACGGCCTGTCCGACGACTTCTTCCGGCTATTCCTCGATCCTATGCAGACGTACGCCTGCACGTACTTCGAGCGCGACGATATGACGCTCAAAGATGCGCAGCCGGCCACGACCGACCTCGCGCTGGCCGAGTTGCGGCCAACGGCCGGGATGACGTTGTTGGACGTCGGCTGCGGCTGGGCTGCCACAATGCGACCCGCCGTCGAGCGCTCTTACACTCACCGCGCGCCCGGCAACTCACGCTGATCATCGGCTCGCCCCTGCACACCACGATCGTTCCCGACCGCCACGATCAACATGCCTACCGCCACGCCCCACTATTCAGGGAATTCCTAGGCGAGCTCGACCCTCAGTCCTTCACGAGGGTGAACTGTCCCACCTCAGAGATGTTCCGCTGGAAGAAGTCAGAACATCCGGTCAGATAGCGCATATAGCGGTCGTAGATTTCCGTGGAGGTCACCGCGATGGCGTCGTCGCGGGCTGCTTCCAGCTTCTTCGCCCAGGTATCGAGTGTCCGCACGTAGTGGCCGGTCATCTTCTGCAGTTCGTCGACCGAAAACCCTGCTTCAGTTGAGTATTCGACGACGTCCTCGTCGCACGGCACCGAGCCGCCGGGAAAGATCTCCGTGGCGAGGAACCGCATGAACCGGAGATCGGCCATGATGATCGGGATGCCCATCTCGGGCCAGCGATTGAGGGGGTGACCCATGATCGTCTGCAGGACCATCCGACCGTCGCTGGGCATGGCGCGGTAGCACACATCGAAGAAAGCCTTGTAGCGAGATTTGGGGAACGCCTCGAACGCCTCGATGCTGACGATGCGGTCGACGGGCTCGTCGAATTCCTCCCACCCGCGCATCAGCATCCGCCGGGAGCGGCCGGTATCGATCTGATCGAGCAGCTGTTGCCCCAGAGCGCACTGATTCTTGCTCAACGTCAGCCCGACGACGTTGACGTCATACCGTTCGACTGCGCGCTTCATCACCGAGCCCCAGCCGCAGCCGACGTCGAGCAGGGTCATTCCGGACTGCAGGCCCAGTTTGCCGAGCGCGAGGTCGATCTTCGCGATTTGGGCCTCTTTCAGCGTCATGTCGTCGCGTTCGTAGAACGCACAGCTGTAGGTCCGCGTTGCATCCTGGAACAGCCCGAAGAAGTCGTTGGAGGTGTCGTAATGGGCTTGAACGTTCTCGTAGGCCGGCCGCAATTCCGCCGATTCCCCCGATCCGCTGTCCCTCATCTGAGATTGACCTTTCAGGTGGATCGTGTTCAGGTCCTGAATAAGCTGTCGCACTCGAACTGTATAACGCACCCTTTCGCAATCCGGCTAAGCGGGAGCCTTTTCGCAGGTGAATTGACAGACGTCGGTGTAGCCCTGGTGGAAGAGGTGGGCGCAGCCGGTCAAGTACTTCATGAAGCGCTCGTAGATCTCTTCAGACGTGATGGCGATCGCCTCGTCCTTCTTCGATTCGAGATTGGCTGCCCACGTGTCGAGGGTGCGGGCATAATGCGGGCGCAGCCGCTGTTTCCGGGTCACCGTGAACCCAGCCTTGACCGCATGTTCTTCAACCTGTGCGGCCAGCGGCAGACGCCCGCCGGGATAGATCTCGTCCATGATGAACTTGATGAACCGCACCCGAGACATCGTGAGGGGCAGCTGCCGCTCTTTGATCTCTTCGTCGCTCGGGATGATGATGGAGTGCAACAGCATCACACCGTCGTCGGGCATCAAGGTGAACGTCTTCTTGAAGTAGTCGTCGTACTTGTTGAAGCCGAAGTGCTCGAAAGCGCCGATCGACACCACCCTGTCGACCGGCTCATCGAATTCCTCCCACGGCTGCAGCCGTACTTCCATGCCGCGCGGGCTGTCCGAATTCGCGAACCAATAGTTCTCGATGTGCTGCTTCTGGTTTTGGGACAGCGTCAATCCGATGACGTTGACGTCGTACTTCTCGACCGCGCGCATGATCGTGGAGCCCCACCCGCAGCCAATGTCGACCAGCGTCATCCCGGGCTGCAGGCCCAGCTTGCCGAGGGCCAGGTCGACCTTGGCCATCTGTGCCTCTGCGAGCGTCATGTCGTCGCGCTCGAAATACGCACAGCTGTAAGTCTGGGTCGGGTCCTGCCACAGCTTGAAGAAATCGTTGGAGATGTCGTAGTGGAACTGGACTTCCCTGGCATTCGACCCCCCGGTTTGCGCCGCGGAGTTCGATAACCACTTGGATTGAGCATTGGAGGTCGAGCTTGAGGTATCTGCCACTGTTCGTCCTGGAGAATTCGAATCACGAAGAGATGCCGTACGGGTTCGCCCGGCACGGACTCGAGATTACGCTACCGATGCCGCGGTGGATGACCCCTCGCGTCCGCGTCATAGCCGAGATCGGTGAGCTAGGGTATCGGGTTTGTCAATCTTCGTGTCGGAAGCCTAATCCTGACCTCCCGGCTGTGCAAACGCACGCCGGCAACGTCGGCTTCACGGTGACCCGGATCCAGTCACTCCAGCTCCACTATGCGAAAACACCGAGCTGTGGGCGGCACCGCTGCGGGCCAACGAGCAGGAGGCCATCGCGATGCAATCGCAGGAGGTCCGCGACAGTTACATAGGTACCTGGCCGGCCGTGCGAAGCTTTTCCAAGGGCAGCGGTTGGCGCCAAGCCCGATGGAAGCGCTTGAATCCCCACTTGACCAGGCCGCCGAGATAGCTAACCCTTGGCGAGCATGAATTGCGCGACTTCGCTGATACCTCGCCGGAAGAAGTCGGCGCAGCCGGTCAGGTATTGCAGGTAGTGCTGGTAAACCTCTTCGGAAGCAGCGGCGACCGCTTCGTCATGACGGGCTACCAGGGTCGCTGCCCAGGTATCGAGCGTCCTGACATGGTGCGGACCGAGTTGTTGAACCTGAGTAACGGAAGGGCTTGCAGCGCTGAAGAACTCGAGGATATCTTCGGTGGATGGCGCCAGATCCAGCCTGGCGGTCAGCGCCTCTTCTAGCGTCATGTCGTCGCGCTCCAAGTATGCACAGGTACAGGTCATCGTGGTATCAGGGAACAATGAAAAGACCTCGTCAGAAATGTCCACCAGGATAGCACCATACCGCAGCCACGACAACGACTGTAGCCAGCCTCCAAAGAGGCTCGGGTCCTTACCAATTCGGCTTAATAGGAACAAAAGCCCTGGCCCGATTTCTTGCCGAGCAAACCGGCCTCGACCATGCGCAGCAGCAGCGGCGGCGGAGCGTACTGCGGTTCCTTGAACTCGTCGAACATCTTGTCCGCGATCAGCTTGAGCGTGTCGAGCCCGACCAGGTCGGATAGCCGCAGCGGCCCCATCGGATGCGACAGCCCGGCGACCACGGCCTTGTCGACGTCTTCGACGCTGGCGAAACCGGCCTCGACCATCCGGATCGCCGACAGCAGATAGGGCACCAGCAGCGCGTTGACCACGAAGCCGGACCGGTCCGAACAGCGCACCACTTGCTTGTCCAGCACCGCGCTGGCGAACTCCTCGGTGCGAGCGGCTGCAGCGTCGTCGGTCACCAGCGTGCTGACCAACTCGACCAGCGGCAGCACCGGGACGGGGTTGAAGAAGTGCAAGCCGAGCACCCGCTGCGGGTTCTTGGTGGCGGCCGCCAGTTTCATGATCGGGATGCTGGAGGTGTTCGACGCCAACACCGCGTCGGGATCGGTCAGGATGCTGTCCAGCTCGGCGAAGATCCCGGCCTTCACCGCCTCGTCCTCGATGACGGCCTCGATCACCAGTTGGCGGTCGGCGAGGTCTTTGAGGTCGGTGGTGAAGGTCAGCCTGGCGGCGGCGCCGTCCCGTTCGCGTTCGGTGATCTTGCCGGCGCTGACGCCGCGCTCCAGCGATTTCACAATGCGGTTGCGACCCGCGGTGACGAGCGCATCGGTGGTCTCGAAAACCTTCACGTCGACGCCGGCGCGCGCCGACACCTCGGCGATACCCGCGCCCATCTGGCCCGCCCCGATTACCCCTACTCGTTCGATCACATCGCTCCTCACTAGCCGCGCGAGCGTGCGTGTCGCCGGCCGCCGCATGTTAACCCGGTTCTGCGCACGCTCGCGGCAGGTAGTCAACTCAGTGGAACTGGCCCTCTTCGGTGGAGCCGGTCAGCGCGGTCGTCGACGAGGCCGGGTCGACGGTGGTGGCGATCCGGTCGAAGTAACCGGCGCCGACCTCGCGCTGATGCTTGGTCGCGGTGTAACCGCGCTCCTCGGCGGCGAATTCGCGTTCCTGCAGCTCGACGTAGGCGCTCATCTGGTTGCGGGCATAGCCGTAGGCCAGGTCGAACATCGAGTAGTTGAGCGCATGGAAACCGGCCAGCGTGATGAACTGGAACTTGAATCCCATTGCGGCCAGCTCCTTTTGGAACTTGCTGATGGTGGCATCGTCGAGATGCTTGCGCCAGTTGAACGACGGCGAGCAATTGTAGGCCAGCATCTGGTCGGGGTATTCGGCCTTGACCGCCTCGGAGAACCGCATGGCGAGCTCGAGGTCCGGTGTGCCGGTCTCCATCCAGATCAGGTCGGCGTACGGCGCATAGGCCTTGGCCCGGGCGATGCACGGGTCGATGCCGCCCAGGGTGCGGTAAAAGCCCTCGCGGGTGCGCTCGCCGGTGATGAACGGCTGGTCGCGCTCGTCGACGTCGGAGGTGATCAGGGTCGCCGCTTCGGCGTCGGTGCGAGCGATGACGACGGTCGGAACGTCGCACACGTCGGCGGCCAGCCGGGCCGACGTCAGCGTCCGGATGTGCTGCTGGGTCGGGATCAGCACTTTGCCGCCCAAATGCCCGCACTTCTTCTCCGACGCCAACTGGTCCTCCCAGTGCGAGCCTGCGACGCCGGCCGTGATCATCGCCTTCTGCAGCTCGAAGACGTTGAGCGCACCGCCGAACCCGGACTCGCCGTCGGCGACGATCGGCGCCAGCCAGTTCTTCACCGATGTGTCGCCCTCGATCTTGGCGATCTGGTCGGCGCGCAGCAGCGCGTTGTTAATCCGGCGCACCACCTGCGGCACCGAGTTGGCCGGGTACAGGCTTTGATCGGGGTAGGTGTGACCGGACAGGTTCGCATCGCCGGCGACCTGCCAGCCGGACAGGTAGATGGCCTTCAGGCCGGCGCGCACCTGCTGCACGGCCATGTTGCCGGTCAGCGCACCCAGCGCGTTGATGTACTCGAGGTCTCCCAACTGTTCCCACAGCACCTCGGCGCCGCGACGGGCCAGGGTGTGCTCCTCGGCCACGCTGCCCTGCAACGCCACCACGTCTTCGGCGGTATACGTCCGGGTGACGTCCTTCCACCGCGGGTCGGTGTCCCAGGCGTGCTGGATTTGCTCGGCGCTTTTGGGTGTGCCAACGGTCGACATCGAGATACTCCTTGAGGTTCTTCACCGCGGCGGTTTTGCTAACCCGCGAGCGGCTTCACTGATCTGTTAAGTCGAAGATGGCACAGCCCAGCTTTGCAGGTCCACCTGTTTTATTTGCCAACTTTCGCTACACCTTCGTGCATTTTTGCGAAGTTTGCGAAGTTAGTCGCGTCTGAACCGTTTCAGAAGTTACCGAGCGGTAACCTGATTGTGCAGGTCAATACCGCCGTTTGCCGAAGCTACAGCGCGAAGATCGACGCGACCGCTTTGATCTCGTCGCCGACGGCATATGTGAGCGTTCTAACAGTGCGATCCACCAGGCCTGCACCGAATCGATCGGTGGAACCGGGCGGGTGCACGTGCGAGATGATCTCCAGCTTGTCACCGAGCGCCACTGGTGCGTCGTGCTCGATGGTGACTCGCAGCGGCGCCTTCAGCATCTCCGGGCACGACGCCAGGTAGTCCTCGATCACGCTCCAGTACACCGAGTTGTTCATGTGGTCGAACAGGTCGATATCGGTGAACCGGACCGGATACTCGTGGATTTCCAGCGCGTCGTCGCGGCTCCCGGCGGTCAAATACGCCTTCCAGCGGAGCCGGTCGACGCTGGTCGTGCGTCGCAGGCCCGCAATGAAGTCGTCGGCGATCCTCGCCGGCCCCTGAGTCTCGCGGTTGATGTTGATCCAGAACGCCTCGGACTCCATCAGCCCGCCCTTGCGCCCATCGATGCGGACCCGCATCTCACACCATCGGTTCGAAGTGCCCGAACACCACCGGCGCATGCGCAGCATGTCCTGGAATTCGATGGGGCGGATCAGGTCGACCATGGTGCGCCGGACGATCCACAGCGGATGGGTCTCCTCAAAGCCCAACTCCCGCAAGTGGTCCTGGCCGATGTCCTGGATGTGCCGGGTGGCCGCATCAAAGCGCAGCCGGCCCTCGCGATCGCTGTCGGCAACGCGCAGCGGCCATTCGCGGTCGAACACGTCGGGATGGCCGTCCGGCACCCCCATCATCGATTTGTCCAGGCTCACCGCTTCACTCCCCGGTTGCTCAGTACCGCTCCCCGAAGTGATCATGCCAAACCAGCACGCTGCGACGCCAATCCATGCCAAGCTGCCAACTCTGCAAACCGCATCTTCGCAGCCCGGGTACGCTCGGCGGGTGTCCAAAACGTTCGTCGGCTCACGCGTTCGGCAGTTGCGCAGCGAGCGCGGATTCAGCCAAGCCGCGCTCGCGCAGATGCTGGAGATCTCGCCGAGTTACCTCAACCAGATCGAGCATGACGTCCGGCCCCTGACGGTGGCGGTGCTGCTGCGGATCACCGAGGTCTTCGGGGTCGACGCGACGTTCTTTGCCCCCCAGGACGACACCCGGCTGGTCGCCGAACTGCGCGAGGTGACCATGGATCACGATCTCGACATCGACGTCGATCTGCCCGAAGTCGCCGAAATGGTCAACGCCCACCCCGGGCTGGCCCAGGCGATGGTCAACCTGCATCGCCGCGTCAGGATCACCACCGCGCAGCTGGCCGCGGCCACCGAGGAGCGGTTCTCCGACGGCAGTGGCAGCGGGTCGATCACCATGCCGCACGAGGAGGTGCGCGACTACTTCTACCAGCGCCAGAACTACCTGCACGAACTGGACACCGCCGCCGAGGAGCTGACCAGCCGGGTGCGGATGCACCGCGGAGACCTGGCCCGGGAGTTGTCCCGGCGGCTCACCGAGGTGCACGGGGTGCATATCAACAAGCGCATCGACCTCGGCGACACCGTGCTGCACCGCTACGACCGACAGACCAAGACGCTGGAGATCAGCAACCACCTCTCGTTGGGTCAGCAGGTTTTCAAGATGGCCGCCGAATTGGCGTATCTGGAATTCGGCGAGCTGATCGATGCGATGGTCACCGACGGCAAGTTCACCTCCGACGAGTCGCGCACACTGGCCCGGCTCGGGCTGGCCAACTACTTCGCCGCCGCTGCGGTGCTGCCCTACCGCCAGTTCCACGACGTCACCGAGAACTTCCGCTACGACATCGAGCGCCTCTCGGCGTTCTATTCGGTGAGCTACGAAACGATCGGCCACCGGCTGTCCACGCTGCAACGGCCGTCCATGCGCGGTGTGCCGTTCTCGTTCGTCCGCGTCGACCGGGCGGAGAACATGTCAAAACGACAGTCCGCGACGGGCTTTCACTTCTCCTCCAGCGGCGGCACTTGTCCGCTGTGGAATGTCTATGAGACGTTCGCCAACCCGGGCAAGGTCTTGGTGCAGATCGCGCAGATGCCCGACGGGCGCAACTACATGTGGGTTGCCCGCACCGTGGAGCGGCGGCCATCGCGGTATGGTCAGCCCGGTAAAACCTTCGCGATCGGTTTGGGCTGTGAACTTCGGCACGCCCACCGGCTCGTCTACTCGGAAGGACTCGCCTTGTCGGGGGACAACGCCACACCGATCGGCGCGGGCTGCCGGGTCTGCGAACGCGACAACTGTCCGCAGCGGGCGTTCCCGGCGTTGGGTCGTGCCCTCGACCTCGATGAGCATCGCAGCACGGTGTCGCCCTATCTGGTGAAGCAGCCGTGAGCGGCACCGCCCGCATCCCGTCGTCGGGGAAGCTTCGCGAGCTGGGGCTGATCAACTGGGTGCTGGCCAAGTTCAGCGCGCGCACGGTCGGTGCCCCGCAGATGCACCTGTTCACCACCCTGGGCCAGCACAAGCGCCTCTTCTGGATGTGGCTGCCCTACTCCGGAGCGCTACTGCGCGGCCGGCTGCCGAGCACCGACACCGAGTTGGTGATCCTGCGGGTCGCGCACTTGCGCGGCTGCGAATACGAACTGCAGCACCATCGCCGGATGGCGCGCCGCCGCGGCCTGGACACCAAGACCCAGGAGACCATCTTCGGCTGGCCCGAGGCATCTGACGGGCTGACCGACCGGCAGCGGGCGCTGCTCTGCGCCACCGACGAGTTCGTCAACGACCGCTCGATCAGCGCCGAGGTCTGGCAGCAGTTGTCCGCACATCTCGATCGCCGTCAACTGATCGAATTCTGCATGCTGGCAGGCCAATACGATGGTCTGGCCGCGACCATGTCCGCCCTCGACATCCCGTTGGACCACCCCGATCACAGGTAGGTGGCGCACCCCACGGCCAGCGTCAGCAGCACCGGAGGAATCGGCACGGCAAAGACGAACGCCGCCCAGACGAAGCTGCCCCGCTCGCGTAACCGCCGGCCCCACAACGCCGCCCAGATCGCCAGCAGCACCGACAACACCAGCACAATCGGGCTCCACAGGCTAACCGTGGTGAAGGCGGCTCCGATCGAGATCGCCACCAGCCACCCGATGTAGCCGATGATTATCCCGCCGATGACGGCCCAAACCGACTCGGTACGCACGGCTTTAGAAGTTGATCATGTGCCCGGTCAGGCCGTGGAAGCATTCCTGCAGCGCCTCCGACATCGTCGGATGAGTGTGCACATTGCGCGCCAACTCGGTTGCGGTCAGGTCCCACTTTTGCGCCAGGGTGAGTTCGGGCAGCAACTCGGATACGTCATGGCCGACCAAATGCCCGCCGAGCAGCTCGCCGTGCGTGGCATCGGCGATCAGCTTGACGAACCCGCTCGGGTCGCCGAGGCCGTGCGCCTTGCCGTTGGCGGTGAACGGGAACTTGGCGACATTGACGTC
Organism: Mycobacterium sp.; assembly: GCF_050700595.1. GTDB lineage: Bacteria > Actinomycetota > Actinomycetes > Mycobacteriales > Mycobacteriaceae > Mycobacterium. Next base: position 79,320 of record NZ_JBOHHI010000058.1, on the reverse strand, counting down.
GTATCCCTCGTCGCGGGCCTGCTGTTCGGTGAGCCCGAAGCTGGCGACCTGCGGCTGGCAGAACGTCGCACGAGGCAACATCCGGTAGTCGCCGAGCGGCAAAGTCTCTGCGCCGGCGATGGTTTCGGCGGCTACTACGCCCTGGGCCTCGGCGACATGCGCCAGCTGCAACAGCCCGGTGACGTCACCGATCGCGTAGATATGGCCCACGTTGGTGCGCATGTAGTCGTCGATGCCGATGGCCTTGCGCTCGGTGAGCGCCACCCCGGCCCTGTCCAGCCCGTAGCCGTCGACGTTGGGGGCAAACCCGATGGCCTGCAACACCTTGTCGGTCCGAAGCTGCTGTTGTTGATCGTCCTTGCTGACCGTGACCGTCACCTGGGCGCCGTCGTCGGAGATCGACTCGACTTTGGTGCCGGTAAGGACCTTGACGCCCAGCTTCTTGAACTGCTTTTCGATCTCCCTGGACACCTCGGCATCCTCGTTGGGCAACGCCCGGGGCAGGAACTCCACGATGGTGACGTCGACGCCGTAGTTGGCCAGCACGTAGCCGAACTCCATGCCGATGGCACCGGCGCCGGCGATCACGATCGACCCCGGCAGCTCCCGGGACAGGATCAACTCCTCATACGTGACGACGTTCGCCGAAAGCGACGTGCCGGGCACCAGCCGGGTGCTGCTGCCGGTGGCGATGATCGCATTGTCGAAGGTGACCGTGTCGGGATCTTCAGCGCCGCCTTCCGTCAATTCGACCGAGAGCGTGTTGGGGTCGGTGAACCGGCCGTAGCCGTGGATCTCGGTGATCTTGTTCTTCTTCATCAGGAAGTGCACCCCGGCGACCCGGCCCTCGGCGACCTTGCGGCTGCGGTCATAGGCGACGCCGTAGTCGAGGGTGGCCTCGCCGCTGATCCCGAACGTCTTGGCTTCCTTGGTGACGATGTGTGCGAGTTCGGCGTTGCGCAGCAGCGACTTGGACGGGATGCAGCCGACGTTGAGGCATACCCCGCCCCAGTATTTGGGTTCGACGACTGCAGTGCCGAGCCCCAGCTGGGCGGCGCGAATTGCCGCGACGTATCCGCCGGGGCCGGCTCCGAGAACGACGACGTCAAAATGGGTCACGGCACTACCCTAACGGGCGTCGCACCGACCAGCGGACCCGTTGCCGTTGCGGGCTGCCACGTGTGTGACTGCTCCCGATCCGCGGCGTCGTCGGCTCCGAATACATGGCGTGCAGATTCTCGACCGGCAATCCGGTCTACCGAAGGCAGCATCATGTCCAAGCTGACGCCGCATTTTGCAGACGTGCAGGCGCACTATGACCTCTCCGACGACTTCTACCGGCTGTTCCTCGACCCGACGCAGACCTACAGCTGCGCCTACTTCGAACGCGACGACATGACGCTGGAAGAGGCGCAGATCGCCAAGATCGACCTTGCGCTGGGCAAGCTGGGTCTGCAGCCCGGCATGACCCTGCTCGACATCGGCTGCGGCTGGGGTGCCACCTTGCGACGCGCGGTCGAGCGCTACGACGTCAACGTGATCGGCTTGACGCTGAGCAAAAACCAGGTCGCCCACGTGCAGCAGATGTTCGACCAGATGGACAGTCCCCGCAGCATGCGGGTGTTGTTGCAGGGGTGGGAGGAATTCGACGAGCCGGTCGACCGGATCGTGTCCATCGGCGCGTTCGAACACTTCGGCCACGACCGCTACGACGACTTCTTCGAGATGGCCCATGACCGGTTACCCGATGGCGCGTCGATGTTGCTGCACACCATCACCGCGATCACCTGGGACGACGTAGAGCGGCAGGGCATACCGCTGACGTTGGAGCTCGCCCGGTTCGGGAAGTTCATCATGACCGAGATCTTCCCCGGCGGCAGGCTGCCTTCGGTGCCGATGGTGGTCGAACGCGCCACCCCGGCCGGGTTCCGGGTGACGCGCGTGCACGAGATCGGGCCCAACTACGTGCGGACCCTGCAGCTGTGGGCGGCCGCGTTGGAGGCCAACAAGGACGAGGCCGTCGCTGTCCAGTCCGAAGAGGTCTACGACCGCTACATGCGCTACCTCACCGGCTGCGTGCGGCTGTTCCGCGACGGGTACACCAACGTTCACCAGTTCACCCTGGAGAAGTAGCTTTGCGGCGACGCGCGCCGTGAGGCAGAAACCAGGGTCGTGGTGGTCCCTTGATCCGCAGCCATAACTACTGCCTCGCGAAGGTTAGTGCGCAGTGCACGCGTTCCGGCGCGGTGCGATCGCGTCGGCTTTGTTCAGCAAGCCGAACGGCGGCCATTGCTACGGCGCCCGTTCCTGACAGCAGATATTGCTGTCGCCAATCCACGTCGCCGCACATCGTCCGCGACGCCTGATAAGTCCGATCTATTCGCGGCATTCCGGAATTTGTCCTCGGACGCCGTCTCTGGTGCGTCGTGGGACGTGGCGATAAGAAACCGGTCCGGCAGCGCCAGTTTGCAGATTGTGCGCACGGTGAGCAGGTACTGGCGAAGCAACGGACCGGTCGTGTAGGGCAGGTCGTAGGCGAGGCACAAAGCGCGCACCCGTTCGGCGATCTCGGGGTACCTATTGCTCGGCAGATCAGGATAGAGGTGATGCTCGATTTGGTAGCAGAGGTGTCCGGTCATGAACGCCAGTACCGTGCCTGCCCGGAAGTTCGCGGCGCCCAGCATTTGCCGCAGATACCATTCGGGCTTCGTCTCACCCTCCAGCAACGACGGGGTGAACTTCTCCGCTCCGTCCACGAAGTGACCGCAGACAATCACCACGTACGCCCACACATTGCGCAGCCCGTTGCTCACCACGCTGGCCGCGAGTGCGCGACGCCAGCGCCGGCGACTCAGGGCAGGAAAAAGAACGTAGTCCTTGCCGGCCTGGCGAGCCATCTTGCGAAGCAGCGCCCTTGTGTGGGCGGACCTACTCTCGTCCGTCGTCTCGCTTTCCTGCACCGAATACAAGCCATGGATTGCGACGCCCCATTCGAAGGCCAGCGCCAGCAGCACCGCGTACAACGGCTGCAGCAAGGCGCTCGCCCGCCACTCCTGATCCCGGGTAACTCGCAATATTCGGAAGCCAAGGTCGTCGTCCACGCCGACGACGTTCGCGAAGACGTGGTGTCGGTAGTTGTGCGAGTACCGCCAGTGCGACGCGAGGCCGGCCGTGTCCCACTCCCAGGTATTGGAATGGATTTCCGGATCGTTCATCCAATCCCATTGACCGTGGATGATGTTGTGGCCGAGTTCCATGTTCTCGATGCACTTGGCGACGGCGAGCGCGGCGGTTCCGGCAGCCCATCCATATCTGCTTTTGCTACCGATGATGGCCACCCTCGCCGCGATCTCGAGGCACCGCTGAAAAGCGATGACCCGCCGGATGTATGCCCGGTCTTTGGCGCCGCGCGAATCCTCAATCTCGTAACGGATCGCGTCCAACGCGGCCCCGAGCGCCTCGACGTCCGCGTCGCTCAGATGGGCGTATTGAGATACTTCGGTGATGGCCATCGAACGCTCAAAGAGATCCGGGCATGGTGGCGGCAGGCTCTTCGCGCGAGGGCGCGCAGCGGACACGGTTCGCATACCGCGCCATCTCGCATCACGTCCGATCTACTAAGCGGTTGTTTACGGGCATGGGCGGCGGCCGGCGACCAAGTCAACGCCGTTGACGTAAACCATAGACCATAGAACTATCCGGGCAGACATCAGCAACAGCGACGGTGGCCCTAGTAGGGAATCATGCCGATCAGGCAGGGCCCGGTCGTGTGGTCGCAGTAGAAAATGCCGTAGAACGGGGCCGCGGCGAGGACGGACGCGAACAGCGCCGACATCACCGCTATCGCCAATGCGGCGAGCAGCGGCCGGTCCGGCACCATGGCCAGCATCAACCCGCCGACCGTGCACACGACGACATAGACCAGCGTGACGAACACGACTGGGGTCTTGTGCGGTGACAGGTCTTGAGTCCACCAGTAAAAGAGGCCCGGGCCGATCGCCGCTGCCGGGATCCAGACCGCGGCCAGCAGCAAAATCAGCTGCCACCACTTCACGTAGTGGTAGCGACCGGGCACGGTGACCGACTGAGCCGGCGCGGCAACCGGCTCGGCCGCCGCGGTCTCGGCTTCACCGGCCTGCGGTTGTGCGCCGGTGTCGAAGGTCGGCGTGTACGGCTCGGTGGTCGGCAGCGACTCGTGGTCGTCGCGGTCGTCATCAGACAGGGGTCATCACCTCGATCACAGCCAGCACCCCGAACCAGCCCGGCGCCAGCGCCAGCAGGAACGCGCCCAGCGCCGTCGCCCATCGACGCCGGGAGATCAGGATCAGCAGCAGCCCGGCGGCGGCGGGCAATCCGACCACCAGCGCGATAACGAGGTCGGACCGGACCCTGGCCTCGACCCGCCAGGTAACCGCGGTACCCGCCACTACCCCCACTGCGACACCGACCAGCATCGCGCTGGCCAACGCCCAGGCACGAGGTAGCGGAATCACGGTTTACGACGTTACTGCGGCCGCTCCCGGCTACCGGGGTGCGCGCGCGGCGCGCCGCCCGGGTATTGAACACGCGTCAGCTGCATCGGCCACCATCGGGCTACGGGTCGGTGGCCGCTCGCCGCGCGCATAGCCGACGCCGGTGATCACCGGGGTGGCCGCCAGCGCCGAGCTCTCTGCATCGCTGAATGTCCGCCCGCGCGACAGGAACCGCATGCCCTCCGGGGCTTCCAGGCTGAATCCGCCGCCGCGGCCGGGCACCACGTCGATGACCAGCTGGGTGTGCTTCCACGCCTCGAACTGCGGCCCGGAGATCCACACCGGCACCCCGCCACCAATGTCGAGTACGCCGAGCAGCACGTCGCGGTCGCCGACGATGAAATCCCCGTCGGGATAGCACATCGGCGAGGAACCGTCGCAGCAGCCGCCGGACTGATGGAACATCACCGGGCCGTGCCGCTCGGCCAGCTGCCCCAGCAGCTTCGCCGCCGCGGCGGTGACCACCACCCGGTCGACCCCGTGGCGCCGCTCCTCCTCATCGCTACGTCCCCAGCTTCGCGGGGGCCCCACTGCATCGTCGCCGGCGCGCATCAGAACAATCCGAGCGCCCGGTCCGAATAGGACACCATCAGGTTCTTGGTCTGCTGGTAGTGGTCGAGCGCCACCTTGTGGCACTCCCGCCCGAACCCGGACTGCTTGTAGCCGCCGAACGCGGCGTGCGGGGGATACACGTGGAAGCAGTTGACCCACACCCGGCCCGCCTGGATGTCGCGGCCGGCCCGGTAGGCGGTGTTGCCGTCGCGGCTCCACACGCCCGCACCCAATCCGTAGAGGGTGTCGTTGGCGATGCTCATCGCGTCGTCGTAGTCGCGGAACGACGTCACCGCCACCACCGGGCCGAAGATCTCCTCCTGGAAGATCCGCATCTTGTTGTTGCCGGCAAAGATCGTCGGCTGCATGTAGTAGCCACCGGAGAGGTCACCGCCGAGCTCGGCGCGCTCGCCGCCGGTAAGGATCTTGGCGCCCTCTTGCTTACCGATCTCGATGTAGGACAACACCTTTTCCAGCTGGTCGTTGGACGCTTGCGAGCCCAGCATGGTCTCGGTGTCCAGCGGGTCACCCTGCCGGACCGCCTTGGTGCGGATCGCCGCCAGCTCCAGAAACTCGTCATAGATGGTGTCCTGGATCAGGCTGCGCGACGGGCAGGTACACACCTCGCCCTGGTTGAGGGCGAACATCGTGAAGCCCTCCAGTGCCTTGTCCTGGAAGTCGTCGTTTGCGGCCATCACGTCGGAGAAGAAGATGTTGGGGCTCTTGCCGCCGAGTTCCAGGGTGACCGGGATCAGGTTCTGGCTGGCGTACTGCATGATCAGCCGCCCGGTGGTGGTCTCCCCGGTGAACGCGACCTTGGCGATCCGGTTGCTCGACGCCAGCGGCTTGCCGGCTTCGGCACCGAATCCGTTGACCACGTTGACCACCCCGGCCGGCAGCAGGTCGCCGATGAGGCTCATCAGGTAGAGCACCGAGGCCGGGGTCTGCTCGGCGGGTTTGAGCACGACGGTGTTGCCGGCGGCCAGTGCCGGCGCCAGCTTCCAGGCACCCATCAGGATCGGGAAGTTCCACGGAATGATCTGCCCCACCACGCCCAGCGGCTCGTGGAAGTGGTAGGCAACAGTGTCCTTGTCGATCTGGCTCAGCGATCCTTCTTGGGCGCGGATCGCCGCAGCGAAGTACCGGAAATGGTCGGCAGCCAACGGGATGTCGGCGCTCAATGCCTCCCGGATCGGTTTGCCGTTGTCCCAGGCTTCGGCCAGGGCCAGCTGTTCGCGGTGGGCGTCGATGCGGTCGGCGATCTTGTTAAGGATCGCCGCCCGCTGGGCCGGAGCGGTCTTGCCCCACACCGGGGCGGCGCCGTGCGCAGCGTCGAGCGCCTTGTCGATGTCGGCCTCGTCGGAACGCGGCACCTCGCAGAACGGCTGGCCGGTCACCGGCGTCAAGTTCTCGAAATACCGGCCCCCCGCGGGCGCCACCCACTCGCCCCCGATGAAGTTGTCGTACCGGGATTCATACGACATCAGCGCCTCAGCGGACCCCGGACGTGCGTAGACAGTCATCGAATCAGCTCCTCGTTCTTTTCCCGTGACACAACTCACAGTACCGCTGCAGCCGGTACAGCAAGCTGGGCGGTCAGACCGTCAGCCGTTCCACACGTTGTCCGGTGACTGCGGCAATCAGGTCGAAATCCTTGTCGATGTGGACCACGACCAAGCCCGCGAGCTCTGCGGTGGCCGCGATCATCAGGTCCGGAATCGATGGCGCCCGATGCATTCCCTTGTCGGCAAGCAGCAGTTGAACTTCCAGTGCCCGATCCTCGATAGCAGGCGTCAAGTATTCGACTGGCATGACGGACAGCGGCGGTACACGAAACCCCCGGCGCGCCGCAGCAGCCGTCCGCGCCGAGTAGGTGACTTCCAAGCGAGTGATACTGGCGATGCGCACCAAACCTCGCTCGATCCGGCTGGCCCATGTCGACGCGGCGGGGCTGCGACCCAGGCGAACAAGAGCAGACTTATCGATCAGCCAGGTGTTATTCGGATTCATCCCACGCCCGCGACATCACCTCGGCATCACCCAAATCAGCAAAAGTATCGGCGAAGGCCTGAAGATCGGTCTCTGCGACCGGCTGGCGGGCCGTCTGGGCGTCCTGGGTGAGGCGACGACGGATGTATTCGCTGCGTGACAATCCCAGCCTGGCCGCCAACGCGTCGAGCCCAGTCAACACCTCGCTGGGAAGATCGCGAATCAGGATATCGCTCACAGCACCACCTCCTGATATCGCAGGATATCACCGCTCTGGGGCGCCCGCTCGCCCTGCTGGTTGGCCCTCGGCGGGCCGCTGGTAAGCAAGAAACCACCATGATTTCCGACGACCCGTACCTATGGCTGGAAGACGTCACCGGCGAGAACGCGCTGGACTGGGTGCGTGCCCGCAACGAGCCCACGATCGCCGAGTTCGGCGACGACCAGTTCGACCAGATGCGCGCCGAGGCGCTCGAGGTGCTCGACACCGATGCCCGCATTCCGTATGTGCGGCGCCGCGGTGAATACCTGTACAACTTCTGGCGCGACGCCGCCAATCCGCGCGGGCTGTGGCGGCGCACCACGCTGGAGGACTATCGCAGCGATAACCCGGATTGGGACGTGCTGATCGACGTCGACGAATTGGCCCGGGTGGACGACGAAAGCTGGGTGTGGGGCGGTGCCGTTGTGATCAGACCCGAATACACCCGCGCGCTGATCAGTCTGTCCCGTGGTGGTTCGGACGCGACGATTGTGCGCGAATTCAATATGGCCACACGCCAATTCGTTACCGACGGGTTCAAGGTTCCGGAGGCGAAGACCCAGATCAGCTGGGCCGACCCGGATACCGTGCTGGTGGGTACCGACTTCGGTGAAGACTCGCTCACCGAATCCGGCTATCCGCGGATCGTCAAGAGGTGGTGCCGCGGCACACCACTGGCTGACACTGAAACGATCTTCGAGGGGTCGCGCACGGACGTCACCGTGTCGGCGGGCGCGGACCGCACGCCCGGTTTCGAGCGCACCTTTTTGAACCGCTCCCTCGACTTCTGGAACGCGCAGATCTACGAGCTGCGCGGCGACGAGTTGATCCACATCGACGCGCCCACCGACGCGACGGTCTCGGTGCACCGGCAGTGGCTGTTGATCGAGCTGCGCACCGACTGGTTCACCGGCGCCACCTCGTATGCCGCGGGCTCGCTGCTGGCCACCGACTACGACGAATTCCTCGCCGGCACAGCCGCTTTGCAGGTGGTGTTCGAGCCCGATGCGCACACCGCGCTGCACCACTATGCCTGGACCCGCGACCGGCTGGTCATGGTCACGCTGGCGGATGTGGCCAGCCGGGTCGAGATTGTCACACCGGGCAGCTGGCAGCGCCGACCGGTCGCCGATGTGCCTGTCAACACCAACACCGTCATCGCCGCCGCCGACGACACCGGCGACGAGGTCTTCCTGGATTCCAGTGGATTCGGCACACCGTCGCGGCTGCTGCACGGCACCGCCGACGGGCCGCTACAGCAGATCAAGTCTGCTCCGGCCTTCTTCGACGCTGCTGATCTGCGTGTCACGCAGCATTTCGTTACTTCCAAGGACGACACGTCGATCCCGTACTTCGTCGTACGACCCGATGACGCAACGGGTCCCACGCTGCTGGGCGGCTACGGCGGGTTCGAGGTGGCGCGCACCCCCGGGTACGACGGGGTGTTGGGCCGGCTGTGGCTGGCCCGCGGCGGCACCTACGTGCTGGCCAATATCCGCGGCGGCGGCGAATACGGCCCGGCCTGGCACACTTCGGCGATGCGCGACGGCCGACACAAGGTCTCCGAGGACTTCGCCGCGGTGGCAACCGATTTGGTGGATCGCGGAATCACCACCGTCGAACAACTGGGTGCGCTGGGCGGCAGCAACGGCGGGCTGCTGATGGGCATCATGTTGACCCAATACCCGCAACTGTTCGGTGCGCTGGTGTGCCAGGTACCGCTGCTCGATATGCGCCGCTTCCATCTGTTGCTGGCCGGTGCATCCTGGGTGGCCGAGTACGGGAACCCCGACGATCCCAACGACTGGGAGTTCATCTCCGAATACTCTCCCTACCAACATATTTCGGGGGAGGTGCGTTATCCGCCGGTGCTGATCACCACCTCGACCCGTGACGATCGGGTGCATCCCGGGCACGCCCGCAAGATGACCGCGGCGCTGGAGGCTGCCGGACATCGGGTCTGGTACTACGAGAACATCGAGGGCGGGCACGCGGGCGCAGCCGACAATGCCCAGATCGCGTTCAAGTCAGCGCTGAGTTTCTCGTTCCTGTGGCGGATGCTGGGACGCTGACGGTAATGTCGCGAAACAGGTCAGGCTGGATCGCCGTGCCGTTGGCGTGGGAATCGTAGTCTCACATCAGTGGCCCGCCTTCACCGGCGCGCTTCAGCGGTGGAGCCTGGCTACCGTACGGCTGCGCGGCCGGCTGGTCATCTCCCATTGTTGAGCAGCCGCAACAGCGCTGAGGGGATGGGTGATCGGTGCACAGCCCAGATGTAGGCGAGGCCGAATGCGATTAGCAATGCGCCCGCTGCGCGGATTTCGCTGTCGACCGTTGGATTCACGGCATCGCCACCGGGAACGGTGACCGTAGGTAGCAGGATGCGGCCTATTCCGAGGACGATGAGCACGATTCCGGCTATCCAGCCGAGTAGTTTAAGGGTCTTGATCAGCATCGTGGACTCCCGAAATCTGGCTGGCTCGGCGAGGCGGGTAAGACTGCTGCGCAAGTCATTGATCCGATCTTGCCTTCGCACAATGGTCGAGCAGCCAGCGGCTCCGAGTGAGACGATGCGAGTTAGGTGTGACACACCTAAACTAGGTGTACGGTTTGGTGGTGAAGGTCATCCAGATCCGCAATGTTCCCGACGAGGTGCACCGCACGCTGCGTACGCGGGCGTCCGCGGCCGGAGTGTCGCTGTCGGACTACCTGCTCGATGAACTGGTGCGAGTGGCGGACCGGCCGGCCATCGCCGACGTGCTGGCCCGATCGAGCCGACGCAGTGGCGGCGCCAGTGCAGACGCGATCGTCGAGGCGGTTCGCGCCGGGCGCGATCGGTGATCGTCGTCGACACATCGGCGCTCATCGACGCTGTGCTTACCCGCCCGCCCAAGCCCGGCTTGCTTGCGCGGTTGTCCGACGACGGTGATCTGCACGCCCCGCACCTAATCGATGTCGAGGTTCTGCATGCGCTGCGCCGCTTGGCACTGACGAGGGCCGTCCACGAAGCGCGATTGGACGATGCCCGCACGGACATCAAAGACATCACGTTGACCAGGTACCCGTTAGGCCCGCTTGCCGACCGTGTGTGGGGTTTGCGTCATCAGTTGACGGCGTACGACGCGGTGTTCGTCGCGTTGGCGGAGGCCCTGGAGGTACCGCTCATTACCTGTGATCGGCGGCTGGCTCGAGCCGGCGGGCACCACGCGCATGTGGAAGTGTTCTGAGCCATGCCGACACCCGAATTCGAAACACTCCTGTACACGACGGCCGGCCCGGTCGCCACCATCACGCTGAACCGGCCCGAGCAGCTCAACACCATCGTGCCGCCGATGCCCGACGAGATCGAGGCCGCCGTCGGGCTCGCCGAACGCGACCCCGATATCAAGGTCATCGTGTTGCGCGGCGCAGGCCGGGCGTTTTCCGGCGGCTACGACTTCGGCGGCGGTTTCCAGCATTGGGGCGAGGCCATGGTGACCGAGGGACGCTGGGATCCGGGCAAGGATTTCGCGATGGTCACCGCCCGTGAAACCGGGCCCACCGGCAAGTTCATGGCGATCTGGCGGGCGTCCAAGCCGGTGATCGCGCAGGTGCACGGCTGGTGCGTGGGCGGGGCCAGCGACTACGCGCTGTGCGCCGACCTGGTGATCGCCAGCGAGGACGCCGTGATCGGCACCCCGTACAGCCGGATGTGGGGCGCTTACCTGACCGGCATGTGGCTGTATCGACTCAGCCTGGCCAAGGTCAAATGGCACTCGCTGACCGGCCGGCCGCTGACCGGGGTGCAGGCCGCCGAGGTCGAGCTGATCAACGAGGCGGTGCCGTTCAAGCGGCTGGAGGTCCGGGTCGCCGAGATCGCCGCCGAGCTTGTGCGAATTCCGTTGTCCCAGTTACGCGCCCAGAAGCTGATCGTCAACCAGGCCTACGAGAACATGGGCCTGGCATCGACGCAGATGCTCGGCGGCATCCTCGACGGCCTGATGCGCAATACCCCCGACGCGCTCGACTTCATCGCGACCGCCGCCACCGAAGGAGTGCGGGCGGCGGTCGAGCGCCGCGACGGGCCGTTCGGCGACTACAGCCAGGCCCCGCTGGAGCTACGGCCCGACCCGTCGCACATCATCGTGCCGTGAACTGACTACGCCGGTGGCGTCAGCACCGTATCGATCATGTACACCTGCGCGTTGGCGGTGGGCACGCCGCCGCAGACCAAGCCGGCGTTGTTGATCCTGAGATCGTTGCCTTGACCGGTCACGTTCACGGTGCCGCCCTGCAGGGTCTTCTGACTGCCGATGACTTTGGCCGGGCTCAGCTGACCCTGCACGACGTGGTAGGTCAGGATCTTGTTCAACATGTCCGAGTTGGTCTTGAGCTCGTCGATGGTCGACGCCGGCAACTTGTTGAAAGCGGCGTCAGTCGGCGCGAACACCGTGTACTGACCGTTGTTGAGCGTGTCCACGAGGTTCACGTTCGGGTTGAGCTGCCCGGACACCGCCGCGGTCAACGTGGTGAGCTCCGGGTTGTTCGACGCGGCCGTCGCCACCGGGTCCTGCGACATTCCTTGCACCGACGCCGGACCGTCGGGATGCAGCGCGGCATAGTCCGCGCAGCCGGGGCCGACCAGATCTGCCGCCGCCGCGGTTGGGGCGGTGACCACCGCCAGACTTAGCACTGCCACCGCCGCGAAACTAGGTGCTGCAATCGTCTTGTTCATGCCCTTCGGCTCCCTTCGTCGCTCTGACAAGAGCTATTCGGAGCCGTGGGCACGCCGGATCGGTTGGTTTTATCCGTAGGTGAACGAATACACCGTCAACCCTTCGCTGAGACGGAATTCGAGTGTCCCACGGGCCACGTCGTTGCCGGAGACGATCTGATGTGAGGTCGGCGGTCCGCTGACCGGCAGCGTGGTCGTCTTCCCGTCGCGCGTCAAGGCCAGGCTCCCGGTTCCGCCGACGACGATGTAGACGTTTTTGGCGTGGTAGTTCAGCTCGATGCTCGAGGTGTTGCTGTCGGCGGTAGCGCCCTGGTAGTCGAGTGTCCACGGCCCCTGCAGCGCGAAGGAGTCATTCGGCAGCGACGGCCGGAACGCGAAGTTTGCCGAACCCTCGTCGTAGACGCCACTTCCGGCGTAGTTGGCCATCTTGCCCACGCCGAAGTACGTCTCGGGAGTCAGGTCCAGCGGCGGGGTGGTATCGGGCGCGTCCACCGGCGAAGGCAGCGTGACTTCGGGTTTGGCGTTCGTGAGCAGCTGCCGGATCAGCTTTTCGGTGACGTTGTAGTCCCCTTCGCCGAATTTGATGTGCCGCACGGTGCCCTTGGCATCGATCAGATATTCGGCAGGCCAGTACCGGTTGCGATAGTTCGTCCAGGTCGAGTAGCCGTTGTCCAGCGCGATCGGGTAGGTGACGCCCAGGTCGGCGGCGCCTTTCTGCACGTTGGCGGTGACCTTTTCGAATGCGTACTCGGGGGTGTGCACGCCGATGACCTCGAAACCGCTGTCGTGGTAGGCGCGGTACCAGCCTTCAATGTGCGGGATCGCGCGTTGACAGTTGATGCACGAATACGCCCAGAAATCGATCAGCACGACCTTGCCGTGCAACGCGTGCAGGTCGATCGGTTTGTCGCCAGGCGTGTTGAGCCACGCGGCAATGCCTTTCAGGTCGGGTGCCGGGCCGCAGTTCTGCAGCTGTGACGCGCCGTTCATGCAGTTCGACAACTGTTTGTTCTGGTCGTTGACGATGCCGCCGAGGTTGAGCTTTTGCTGGATTTCTTGGTCGCCGCCGAGCTTGGTCTGTAGCGAGCTGGTGTAGTCAGGGATGGTCCGCTGTAGGGCCGCGGGCAGGTTGAATACCAGCGCCACTGCCAGCAGGATGGTGACGATTCCCGCGGCGATGCGGATCTCGCGTTGGCGGCGCCGAAAGGCGCTGACCCGCTCGGCAACTCGTTGGCCGGCCAGTGCGAAGAACAGCAGCGGCACCGCCGTGCCCACGGCGAACGCCACGGTGAGCACGACGACGGGCAGACCGATGTTCGCGGTCGCGCCGGCCACCACGATCGCGGCCAGGACCGGGCCAGCGCACGGAACGTAGAGCAGGCCCAGCGCCAGGCCGAGACCAAACCCGTTGGTGCGAGTCGCAATCTGTTTTTGTGGGATGCGGGTGAACGGCCGCTCCAGCAACTGCTCGAAGCGCGGAAAGATCAATCCCAGACCGATCGCCGCCAACGCGACCAGCGCCGCCCAGCGGATGGCGTCCGGCGGCAGGTGCAGCAACGACAGCAATGCCGAGCCGACCAGCGTGACCAGGCTGAAGCTGCACACCAGGCCACCGATCACCCTATACGGCCGCAAGGCTTCACGTTTCGGCTTCACCGCAACCGCGACCGCACCCTCGGCCGTGGCCTGCGCCCCGGAGAAGAAGATCACCGGCAGCACCGGGAGTATGCACGGCGAAATGCCGGTGATGAGACCTCCGAGCACACCGATCAGCGCAAGCGACAACATATTTGACCGCTACTGGCCGGGTGGCATCAGCACAGTATCGATCATGTACACCGTCGCGTTCGCGGTGTGCACCCCTCCGCACACCAAGCCCGCGTCGTTGGCTTTGAGGTCGTTTCCTTGGCCGGTCACATTCAGGTCTGCGCCCTGCAGTGTCTTGTGGGTGCCGTCGACCTTTGCCGGGCTTTCCTGGCCCTGCACCACGTGGTAGGTAAGGATGCTCTTCAACTTCTCGGAGTTGGTCTTGAGCTCGTCGATCGTGGCGGCCGGCAGCTTGTCGAACGCGGCGTTCGTCGGCGCGAACACCGTGTACTGGCCGTTGTTGAGAGTGTCGACCAGGTTCACGTTCGGGTTCAGCTTGCCCGACAACGCCGATGTCAGGGTGCTCAGCAGCGGGTTGTTGGACGCGGCCGTCGCGACCGGGTCCTGCGCCATCCCGGCTACCGAAGCCGGACCGCTCGGATGCAGCGCGGCGTAATCCGCACATCCCGAACCGACGAGATCGGCCGCGGGATCCGCCATTGCGCTCGTGGTGCCCGGCGTTGCCATGCTGGTGGCCGGATTCGCGCTGGTCTCCTTCTTCGATTCGGATTTGTTGCTCGAACACGCCGAGAAGCCCACCATCGCGATCGCCGCCAGGCCGACCACGAGTGCCTTGCTCTGAACGTCCTTCATTCCGTTTTGGCTCCTTCGTCAAGGCGGCCAGCGCCGCCGCTCACGGTTCGGACAGTTGCTATTCGGAGCGGTCGCCGTCCTGGATGGGTCGACCACCCATCCCCCGGGCGGCACTCTCCGAATACCTGTTGTGCAACAGTCATTCGGACGTTCGGTCGCGGTGATCGGCGGCGGAGTCGCCGGTCTGACCGCCGCGTACGCCTTGTCCGACCGTGACCGCGTCACGCTCTATGAGGCCGCCAACCGGCCGGGTGGGCATGCGCACACCCACTTCGTCGACTGCGGCGACGGCACCGTCGTCGCCGTCGACTCGGCGTTTTTGGTGCACAACGACCGCACCTACCCGACGCTGTGCCGGTTGTTTGCCGAGCTGGGGGTGGCCACTCAGGACTCGGAGATGTCGATGTCGGTGCGCGCCGACGATACCGGGCTCGAATACGCCGGAGCGCTCGGCGTCCGTGGGCTGTTCGCGTGCCGGCAGTCCCTGCGACCCCGTTACCTGGTCATGCTCGCCGAGATCATCCGATTTCACCGCGCCGCGACCCGGCTGCTGAGTGGCGGCGACGAGCTGGAGACGCTGGAAGCCTTCCTGAAACGACACGGCTTCTCAACGTTTTTCGTCGAGAACTTCATCACCCCGCTGGTGGCGGCGGTGTGGTCGTGTGGCGGCGACGACGCGTTGCGCTACCCGGCGCGGTATCTGTTCAGATTTCTCGCCCACCACGGCATGCTGTCGGTGTTCGGTTCACCGACATGGCGCACGGTGACGGGGGGTTCGGCGCGTTACGTGCAGGCCATCGCGTCGCGACTGGCCGAAGTCTGCACTGGAACGCCAGTGCACTCGTTGCGCCGGTTGCCCGACGGCGTGCTGGTGCAAGCCGACGGTGCGGCACCACGGTTTTTCGACGCCGCCGTCGTCGCCGTGCACCCTGACCAGGCGCTGCGGTTGCTCGACGACCCATCCCCGTACGAAACGGCCGTGCTGGGGGCGATTCCATATTCGACCAACCACGCCCAACTGCACACCGACGAATCGGTGCTCCCCCGCCATCGTCGCGCCCGCGCGTCATGGAATTACCTGATCACGCCCGACAAAGACCACGTGCTGGTCACCTACGACGTCAGCCGGTTGATGCGGATCGACGGCAGCCGACGGTTTTTGGTGACCCTGGGCGGTCACGACCGCATCGATCCCGGGTCGGTGATCGCCGAAATGACCTACCACCATCCGCTGTACACTCCGCAATCCGTTTCCGCCCAACGTCTATTGCCCACCCTCGATGACGATCGGGTGGTGTTCGCCGGCGCCTATCACGGCTGGGGCTTCCATGAGGACGGCGCCGCGTCGGGGTTGCGGGCGGCGCGGCGGCTCGGCGCCGACTGGCCGGCACGCACCCGATCCGGGGAGACGGTCGCGTGTTGACGCCGGCGATCTACCGCACCACGATCACCCACAACCGGCAGGCCCCGGTGCAACACTCCTTCGAATACCGCGGCTACAGCTGGTATGTCGATATCGATGAGCTGCCGTCGCTGCCGTGGTGGCTGCGGCCGTTCGCGCGCTTCGATCCAGCAGACCACCTCGCCGGCCGGCCGGGCGACTCGCTGCGCGACCGGGTGGATGCGTTCCTGACCGAGCACGACGCCGCAGTGCCCGGTGGTCGCGTCACCGCGCTGCTGCAGGCCCGCGTGTTGGGTTACGTGTTCAACCCGATCAGCATCTTCTGGTGCCACGACCGCGGCGGCGTGCTGCGTCATGTCATCGCCGAGGTGCACAACACCTACGGGGAACGCCACGCCTACCTGCTGCCGCCGGCTAACACGCCGGTGCGGGTCACCAAGAAGTTTTACGTCTCGCCGTTCAATCCGGTGCTGGGCCACTACCTGGTCTTGGCGCCGCGCCCCGATCGGCGGGTGGACGTGATGGTGACGTTGTCCGGTGACGGCCAGCCGGCCTTCGTCGCTACCCTGCGGGGCACCGGGCAACCCGCCACCGCAGGCCACATCGCACGGATGCAGGTCATCGCGCCGCTGGCGCCGCTCGTGGTGGCGGCGCGGATCCGGATCCAAGGGATCACGTTGTGGCGGCGCCGCGTCCCGATGGTACGGCGATGATTGAAATGCGTGTGGCACCGATCGATTGGGAGCGCTGGCCGGCGGTCGCGCGGGTGCCGTCCGGGCCGGTGCCGGCGGTGGCGGCGGTTGTCGCCGACCGGCTGCTGAGGCGTGCGGCCGCACGGCTGCCGATGCGACTGATCTACCCTGATGGCTCGGTAATCGGGGCGGGTGACGCGATGTCTCCGTCGCTGGTGATCAATCAGCCGGACGCGTTGGCCCGCCGGATCGGACGTTACGGCCTGATCGGGTTCGGCGAGTCCTACATGTCCGGTGAATGGGAGTCGGATGACCTCACCGGGGTGCTGACGATCTTGGCGACCGCGGTGGCAGATCTGGTTCCGCCTGCGCTGCAGCGGCTGCGACCGATCGCCGTGGCGTCTCGGCCGGGGTCACCGCGGCGCAGCCGGGCGCAGGCCCGGCGCGACGTCGCGGCACACTACGACCTGTCCAACGATCTGTTCGCCGAGTTCCTCGACGAGACGATGACCTACTCGAGCGCGTGGTTCTCGCAGTCGCCGGCCTCCTGGCCGGATCTCGCCGACGCTCAACGACGCAAGATCGATGGCCTGCTCGATTCGGCTGCGGTCGGGCCGGGCAGCCGGGTGCTCGAGATCGGCACCGGATGGGGTGAGCTGTGCCTGCGTGCGGCCGCGCGGGGAGCGCAGGTCCGCTCGGTGACCCTGTCGGTTCAGCAGCAGCGGCTGGCGCGGCAGCGGATCGCCGCCGCCGGGCTGGCCGACCGCGTGCGGGTCGACCTGTGCGACTACCGCGATGTCGACGGCCGCTACGACGCGGTGATATCGGTTGAGATGATCGAGGCGATCGGCTTTGACGCTTGGCCGGACTACTTTCGGACTCTCGAGCAGCTGTTGATGCCGATCGGGCGGCTAGCGATCCAGGCCATCACCATGCCGCACGCCCGGATGCTGGCCACCCGCAAGACGCACACCTGGATCCAGAAGTACATCTTCCCCGGCGGGCTGATCCCTTCCGCGGAGGCCATTCAGGGCATCACGGCGCGGCACACCGGTCTGCGCACAGTCGACATGCGCTCGCTGCGCCCGCACTACGCCGAGACGATTCGGCTCTGGCGGGAACGTTTCCTGCAACGACGAATTACCCTGTCACACATAGGCTTCGACGAGGTATTTGCCCGAATGTGGGAACTTTACCTGGCGTACGCGGAGGCCGGGTTCCGATCCGGGTACCTCAATGTCTATCAGTGGACGTTCACAAGCGGTGCTGCCCCATGACCTTCGCCGTCGTCTCTGCTATCTCGGCTGCGGTGCTCGTCGTCCTCCAGGCGGTCACCTTTGGGATCGGGCGGCGCATCGGCCGCTACAACGTCGTCGACGTGGCCTGGGGAATCGGTTTTATCGCGGTCGCCGTCGTCGCCGCGGTCTTCGGCGACGGTGACCCGCTCCGCCGGTGGCTGCTGCTGGCGTTGGTGACGATCTGGGGAGTGCGGCTGAGCTGGCACTTGCACCGCAAGACGATCGGCAAGGGCGAGGATCCCCGCTATGCCGACATGCTGCGCGGCGCGACGCTTGGCCTGGTCGTGCGCAAAGTCTTCGCGCTGCAAGGCTTCGCGATCTGGTTCGTCTCGGTGCCGCTGCAGGTCTCGGCGGTCACCGGACGCACACCGCGGCACTTGT
The DNA here is from genome assembly GCF_050700595.1 of Mycobacterium sp. Lineage (GTDB taxonomy): Bacteria > Actinomycetota > Actinomycetes > Mycobacteriales > Mycobacteriaceae > Mycobacterium. The sequence goes on along the minus strand of NZ_JBOHHI010000058.1, from coordinate 61,038 downwards.
TGGCGGTCACGGCAGCCGGGGTGGTGCTGTGGGTCATCGGCGTCGTCTTCGAAGCCGTCGGCGATCACCAACTGCGGGTGTTCAAATCCGACCCGGCGCATCGCGGTGTGGTGCTGGACCGCGGTCTGTGGGCGTACACGCGCCACCCCAATTACTTCGGCGATGCGTGCGTGTGGTGGGGATTGTGGCTGATCACGATCACCGGTTGGTGGTCGTTGGCTTTCGTGCTTTCCCCGCTGCTCATGACCTACTTTCTGGTCTTTGCCACCGGCGCCCGGCTGGCCGAGAAGTACATGGGCGGCCGCCCCGGCTTCAGCGAATACCAACGACGGACATCATTTTTCGTCCCGCGCCCGCCGCGATCGGCACGGCGATGACGGTCCTCGTGCCCGAGCGGCTAGGCTACCCGTCAATGACCGAAGCGACGCCGCGCGCGAGCAGCGACCTCGACGCCTTGCTGCGCCGGGTGGCGCGCCGCGACGGCGACGCGTTCGCCGCGTTATACGACCACACCCGGGCGCGGGTGTACGGGTTGGTGTTCCGGGTTCTACGCGACGCCGGATATAGCGAAGAGACCACCCAGGAGGTCTACCTGGAGGTGTGGCGAACCGCGGGCACATTCGATTCCGCCAAAGGCTCGCCGCTGTCCTGGCTGCTGACCCTGGCGCATCGGCGCGCCGTCGACCGGGTCCGCTCCGAACAGGCCGGCAGTCGCCGGGAATCCCGCTACGGCACCGCCAACATCGAACTGTCCACCGATGTCGTCGTCGATTCGGTGATCACCCGCGACGAGCAGCGTCGGGTCACCGACTGCCTGGACGGGCTGACCGACGCGCAGCGACAGTGCATCGAGCTGGCCTACTACGGTGGGTTGACCTACGCCGAAGTCTCGCAGCGGTTATCGGCCAACCTGTCGACGATCAAGTCGCGGATGCGCGACGCACTGCGCGGACTACGCAACTGCCTGGGTGTGTCATGACCGAGCCGACCGAATTCGAATTGCTGGAGCTGGCCACGCCGTACGCGCTCAACGCCATCTCCGACACCGAACGCGACGCCATCGACCGGCAGGTCGCGGCCGCGCCGGCGCGGATCGGCGAGGCCTTCCGCGATGAGGTGCGCGCGGTCCGCGAGACGATGGCGGTGGTGTCGGCGGCAACCGCCGCAGAGCCGCCGGCCGGCCTGCGTGCGGCGGTGCTCGCCGCGGTGGGGTCCGGAACCAGGCGCCAGGCCCGGTGGCGCACCGCAGTATTGGCTGCGGCAGCGGCAATCGTGGTGGGCTTGGCGGCATTCGGGGCAGGTATCGCGCTGCGGCCGCCACCGACGCCGACGGTCGCCGAGCAGATCATGGCGGCACCGGACGTGCGGACCGTGTCACGCCAACTGGCCGACGGCGGGACGGCGACGGTGGTGTTCTCCCGGGACAAGGGCGCCGGTGTGCTGGTGATGAACAACGTGCCCCCACCGTCGCCGGGCACCGTGTATCAGATGTGGCTGATCAGCGGCAAGGGACCGGTCTCGGCCGGAACGATGAACACCGCCGCCGTCGCACCGTCGACCACTGCAGTGCTGCCCAGCCTCGGGGATTCCAGCGTATTGGCGTTCACCGTCGAACCCGGCAACGGCTCGCCGGCGCCGACCGGCGAGATCTTCGCCGAGCTGCCGTTGAGCTGAGCGGCTTAGGGGGACGTGACTATCGCCGAGCGCCTGACGGCGTTCATCAACGACGTCATCGGAATCGACCTGCCTTTCAGCTGGTAGGCGGCACATTGCGGCCCGACGAGCTCCGCGGCTGTGCAGGCGGCGACGCAGGGTTGCCGGTCTGGTCGCTTGAACACGACAGGGGTATGACCGCGATCAGGGAAAAACCCGCAGCCGCAACTTTGCGATACTGGAGATGTCGCATGCTTTTAACCCCCATAGTCGCGCGTCCTAACCCGGTGACCTTCCCCTTCTGCGGGTAACCCGGAACACGTACCTATGGTCGGCCAGGACCGTGCGTACCGCTTCCCAGTGAAGCTTGACCAGGTGCGCCTCGTCGCCGTCATTAGCTGGGCGCAATCATGCCGGCAACACGCGATTACATCCCCCCAAAACAGCGGAGAACACCTCATCCACACCGGCGGGAGTCGCGCATCGTATCTGCAACTGCCAATAATCACCCCCCTAGAGGTTGGGCATCAAGCGCCCATCAGCTCCGCGAGCCGTGCATTGGTCGCTTCGAGCATCACTCGAATCGCCCCCACCATCTTCTGCCGAACCCGGGGGTCCTCGGGCAGCTTGTCGAACATGCCCCGCAAGATGTTGAGTCGTGCCGATTCTAGCCACTGCGTCAGCTCAGGGTCCTGTAACCACCGCAGCTGAGCGCGGTTGTCCGATATTGTGATCCGAAGCCAATCGTAGGGTTCATCTGGGTGAGGAATAGGTTCGCACAATGCATTTCGCGCGTCATCGTCGGCATATGCTGCCTCGACATGGGCGATTAACGCCGAGCTGAACACTTGTTGGCATCCCCGTACGCTCTGCAATGTGATGCGATCACCGTCGAACACCGGCACTGACGGTGGACGCGGCAAGCCTGCCGTCGTGCAGTCCACATACAGCGAGTCTTTCTGCGCCGGAAGGCTGCCGTGCTCAAGGACGAGTTCGTTGCGTTCCACCCGTTCGATATGACCCAGGCGCACGACGTCGTGGATCCTGCGTAGCTGCTCCAATTCGGCCAGCGAGATGATCGCGCAGTGGTACATCGTGGGCCGAACCCGTGGGTCGATGCGTAGAAGACCGCCCACCGCCTCGACCCGTTCGAACAGGTCGTCCATCGACGTCGCGGCGGCGATGGCCTTCGTGCGGTTGGCGAGACTCGATTGCAACTGTGCGGCGAACAACGACCCCGGCTGCACGTTGGCTCGGTTCATCAGCCACGAGTCGCGCGGCATGATCCAGCGCAACCGATCCGGTGAGACACCATGGCGTATGAGCCACAGGCACCCGTCCATCCCGGTCTTGCCCGCCCCGACGATCGTGTAGTGATTCCGCCCGGGTGCTAGCCGCGGCAGCTCGTTGGGCGGCACGGCATCGACACCGTCGGCAACCGGAAACGGCCGAGCCCTCATCGCCGGAACCACGGTCAGCAGGTAGGTCGCATTAATTACCCGTCGTCTTACATTGACGGTGTGCTCGGCTCCATTCAACGTACGAAAGCGCTTGTCGCCCAGATATGTCGACATCGGGAAGTACGACAACCTTCCGGTCGGCAGGAGGTTGTGGCGCATCACCTGGTCGTAATACGCACATACCTCACTCCCGGTGGCAAGTTCGTAGAATCCCTTGTTCCAACCGGCATGGTCGATACGATCACTGCCCAAAGCGCAGGAGTTGATGCCGTAATAGGCCGATGGCTGGTGCAACCGCACGAACGGGTAGACGGAGGTCCAGTGACCTCCCGGTTGTGGGCCGGCATCGACGAGCGCGACGGTGGCATCGGTCTCGGCGATGAGCGTGTCGACGAACGCCATCCCCATGGCGCCCGCCCCCACGACGAGGTAGTCGGCATCGAATGCTGTCACTAGTCGGGACGGTACATGGGGTAGGGCAGCCACTCGGTGCCGGGTGGCGTAGGTGACCGGGATGATCTTCGCCGAGCTGCCGTTGAGCTGAGCGCTTCGCTGGTCTGGCGTGGAGATTGCCGTCAGGGCCGTGATTTTCGCCGACTCACAGCCACCCCGGCAATCTCGCTGAGCTACCTTATCTCCCACAGGCTGCCCAGTACCGCGACGAGCACCCCCAGCACCACCAGCGCGCCGCCGGCCGCCAGGGTCAGGTCGAGCCAGTGGTGCAGGCCGGCTTCCGCGTAGCCGACCATGACGTCGGCGATGCGCCGGATATCGCCGGCGGTGTGGTTGAGCGCGACGTTGATGCGGCGGCGGGCGATTTCAATCGCTGCCCAGCCGCCGGCGCCGACCAGCAGCGCCGAAACCCCGAGACTGGCCAGCGCCCGGCCGCGGCTGCGGGCAGCGGCCAGGGTCAGCAACGCGCAAATCCCGGTCAGTGTCACCGCCCCGATGCTCACCCACGGACCCCAGGTAGTAAGTGGACGTAACTTCCCCGGCTGCAACGCCTTTGGCGTCGATACCGTCACGGGCATGGTTGCCGTCGACGGCACCCGCACGTGGTAGTCGGCCAGCAGCTGCTGAAAGCTCTCGTCGTTCAGCATCGGGGCCAGGTCGATGACCCAGGGGCCAGACTGCGTGCCGTTGAATAGCCATCGGTGCGCCAACCGGTTGGCCTGCGCGAACTGCGGCGGGAACGCCGGACCCGCGGTGTAGGCGGTCGCGATCCGGTGCACCAGTTGCGAATCCACCCGGTAGCCGTGGTCGTTGATCAGCGCCGTCGCCTTGCTGCTCAGCTCCGACGCCGCGGCGGTCTGCAGCGCCGGGTCAGCCGCGGCGCTTTCGGCCAGCGCCGCATAGCCGTCGACGTCGACGATGTTGTGCTGCGCCCACGCCGCCGGCACCGCGACCGCCAGCGCTGCGGTGGTGAGTAGCCACAACAGCACGGTGGCCGCGAAGCGCACCTCTATTTGGCGGTGCGGCGCGGACGCGCCAGCGCCATCCGGGTCATCATCCGGTTCATCCGGGTCAGCGACTTCGGTGAGTTGTTGTAGTAGTTACCGCCGGCGCCGACGTTGGTCCGCGGCGCGACGACGGTCTCGACACGGCAGTACTTGCGCAGTCCCTCGGCGCCGCCGAACCGGGCGCCGATACCCGACGTCTTCCACCCGCCCATCGGTGCGGTGGTGCACATCAGGTTGCTGATCACGTCGTTGACGTTGACTGCACCGCAATCCAACTGCAGCGCAATGTTCTTCGCACGCTCAGCATCACGGGAGAAAACCGATGCGCTCAATCCGTACTCGCTGTCGTTGGCCAGCCGGATCGCCTCCGCGACGGTGCCGACCTTCATGATCGGCAGGGTGGGGCCGAACGTTTCCTCGGTCATGGCGGCCATCGAGTGATCGACGTCGACCAGCACCGTGGGCGGGTAGAAGCTGCCCGGCCCGTCGGCGCGCTGCCCGCCGGTCAGCACGCGCGCTCCCTTGGCTTTGGCGTCGGCGACGTGACGTTCGGTGACCGCCAATTGGTCGTCGTCGATCAGCGCGCCGTAGGTGTATCCGTCGCCGGCGCCGACCTGCAGCGCCTTGACGTCGCGGACCACCGCGTCGACGAACTGCCGGTAGGCCGACTCGAGCACGTAGACCCGCTCGACGGACACACAGGTCTGCCCGGCGTTGAACATCGCGCCCCACACCGCGGCGTGGGCGGCCAGGTCGATGTCGGCGTCCTCGCACACGATCATCGGGTCCTTGCCGCCCAACTCCAGGCTGACCGGCGTCAACCGGCGGGCGGCACGCTCCATCACCTTGCGCCCGGTCGTGCTGGACCCGGTGAATTGCACGAAATCGACGTTGTCGACGACGGCCTCGGAGACCTCGCGGGCGCCCTGCGCCAGCGCGAACACCTCGGGTGCACCGGATTCCAGCCAGCCGCGCCGCCGCACCTCCGCGGTCAGCGGCGTGCGCTCGGATGGCTTGAGCAGCACCGCACAGCCGGCAGCCAGCGCCCCGATCGCGTCCATCAGCGCGTTGGCCACCGGGTAGTTCCACGGCGCGATGACCCCGACTACCGGCCGCGGCCGGTAGTGCACGGTGATCTTTTTGATCGCCAAAAACGGCAGCGCCGCCGGGCGGCGCTCGGGTGCCAGCGCCTTCTCCATCGTCTTGATGTAGTACGACAGGATCATGATCAACAGCGGCACCTCTTGGGTCGCGTCGAGCGCCGACTTACCGGTCTCCTTGATCAGAAGTTCTTCGATCTCGTCACGATGCTCACCCAGCCACACCGCGAAGCGGGCCAACGCCTTGGCGCGTCCGGTGGCGCCGCGTTGTTCCCAGTCCCGTTGGGCCGCGCGCAGTCCGGCGGCGATGGCCGCGACGTCGGCCGGATCGGTCCAGTGCACCTCGCCGGCGACCGCGCCGGTGGCGGGGTTCAAGACGGTGCCGGTGCCGGAGAAATCGGGTGTGAGGGATGTGGTGGCAGTCATGCCGCTCATGCTATCGACAGGCGTCAAGTCTGCCCCGGGGTGATGCCCAGAACGTAGGCGGCCTGGCCGAGGTGCTGGGCGCAGTCGTCGATGATGCTGACCAGCCGCGTGCTGGCGGTCACCGGCGGGTCCCAGTGGGTGTCGACGACGCGGGCCAGCTCGTCGCCGGTGATGCTGGCGATGTACTCCAGCGTCAGCTTGTGCACGGCGTGGTAATAGCCGGCCAGCAGGCGAGCCGGGGCCTGCACCTTCGCGACGTCATCGAGGCTGTGGCCGTAGCCGGTGTCCTGGTGTGGCAGGTCCAGCGCGAACCGGTCGAACCACCCGTCGCGGATCCACGCCTGCTCGATACCGGCGAGGTGCGCGACCTGAATGTCCTGCACGCGGGCGCTGTGCCAGATCAGCCACGCGATGCTGTTGGCGTTCGGGGCCGGCCGGTAGTTGGCCTGGTCGTCGGTCAGCCCGTCGGTGAGCTCGTCGACGTGTTCGATCAACCGGGTGCAGGCATCCCGGAGCAATTCCTGAGCGGCGGTCCCGTCATTTTGAGTGGTCGGCATACCCGGCGACGTTACGCGCTGGCACGAGGCACCAACGCGGTCGTAGGCTTTGTTAGATGAGCTACGACCTCGTCATTCGCAACGGCACCATCGTCGACGGTTTGGGGGGTGAGCCGTACGTCGCTGACGTCGGGGTGCGCGACGGCGTGATCACCGCCGTCGGTTCGGTCGACGGCACCGGCGAGCGGGAGATCGACGCGACCGGGCTGCTGGTCACGCCCGGATTCGTTGACCTGCACACCCACTACGACGGGCAGTCCATCTGGTCGGGCCGGCTGAATCCATCGTCGGCGCACGGCGTGACGACGGTGGTGATGGGCAACTGCGGAGTGGGTTTCGCGCCGTGCCGCGCCGAGGATCACCACGTGCTGGTCGACGTAATGGCCGGCGTCGAGGACATTCCCGATGTGGTGATGACCGACGGGCTGCCGTGGACGTGGGAGACCTTTCCGGAGTTCATGGACGCCTTGGCGGCGCGACAGCTCGATATCGATGTGGCGGCCTATCTGCCGCATTCGCCGCTGCGGGTCTACGTGATGGGTACGCGTGGCGCCAACCGCGAACCGGCCACCGCCGAGGATCTGGCCAAGATGCGGGCGCTGGCCAAGGAGGCCGTCGAGGCCGGGGCGTTGGGGTTCGCGTCGTCGCGGCTGGCGACGCATCGCACCGAGGGGGGTCGGCAGATACCCAGTTACGACGCCGCCTACAACGAGATCCTCGAGATCGGACGCGGCATCGTCGAGGGCGGCGGCGGGCTGGTCCAGTTCGTGCCCGACATCCCGGCCGGCGGATATCAGCCGGTGCTGCAGCAGGTGTTCGACGCCGCCGGTGAGACCGGGCTGCCGGTGACGTTCACACTGGCGGTCGGCAACGCCGGCGACCCGCTATGGGAAGACGCGATCACGATGGTGGAAAAGGCCAACGGCGCGGGCGCCGATATCACCGCGCAGGTGTTGCCGAGGCCGATCGGCCTGATGATCGGCCTGAACCTGACCGTTAACCCGTTCATGCTGTATCCCAGCTACCGCGAGATCGCGGAATTGCCGCTGGCCGAGCGGGTCGCGCAGATGCGCACACCCGACATGCGTGCCCGCATTCTGGCCGACAAGCCGACCGAGGCCGCGATCAACCCGTTGTTCTACCTGGCGCAGGCGTGGGACTGGATCTTCCCGCTCGGCGACGACCCGGACTACGAGCCGCCCGCGTCGAACAGCATCGCCGCGCGGGCACGCGCGCGCGGTGTCTCGCCGCTGGAGGAGGCCTACGACCGGCTGCTCGACGACGACGGCCATGCGATCCTGCTGGGCGCAATGGCCAACTTCCAGAACAACTCGCTGAGCACCGTCGGTGAGCTGATCCGCCGCGACGATGTCGTACTGGGCCTCGGCGACGGCGGCGCTCACTACGGAATGATCTGCGATGCAAGCTATTCCACGTATCTGCTGACCCACTGGACACGCGACCGGGCGTCCGGGCGGCTGTCGGTGCCCGAGGCGATCCGCGCGCTCACCTCGGTGCCGGCCAGAGTCGCCGGGCTGGGCGACCGCGGCCGCATCGCCGTCGGCTACAAGGCCGACCTCAACGTGATCGACCACGCCGGGCTGCGGCTGCACAAGCCGGTAGTCACCCACGACCTGCCGGCGGGCGGGCGTCGGCTCGACCAGACCGCCGACGGGTATGTGGCGACCATCGTGTTCGGTGAGGTGATCGCTGAGAACGGCGTGCCCACCGACGCCCGACCGGGCCGGCTGGTGCGTGGCCGTCAGCCCGCGCCCGCCTGACGTTGAGCGTGTGGCTTGTGGCCGAGGAAATCGCGAAATCGCGTCCATAACCCACACAGTCGACGCGATCGGAGGCTAGGCCTCCGCAAAAACAATGCAGTCGTGCAGACAGCCTTTAGCGACCGTGGGTGAGGCCGGGTCGGCGTTGCGATGCAGTAGCGCCCGGGTGGGCATGATCTCCAGCTGGACGATCTCGTCACCCGCGTCGCTCACCGCGGCGCGGCCGTCGACGATCAGCGAATACCCGCCCGGCTCACCCGGCGGCCAGAGCAAGGTGGCGTCGCTGCGCTTGGCGAGGTTCTTGGTGGTACGCCCGCCGATCAGCCCGACATCCAGCACGCCGTCGCGCAGCACCGGTTCGACCGTCACCGTATGTGCGTGGTAGTCGTCGTCGACGGTGACGAGGTAGGCGAACGGGAAGTCGACCAAAGCCGCGGCCAGGCGTTTGAGATCGACTTTCTTGGCGCCCATGTGGATAACTGTATGCGGCTTTCGGGGCCCACGGCGAACATGCAGCTGTGGGCGGGGATGACTGGCCGTTCCTGGGGCGGCAGGCCGTGCGGCGCGGCGACATTTCGAAATACCAACTGAAGAAGAACTACTGCGCTGTCTATCGCAATGTCTACGTCGCTGAAGGGACGACGTTGACAGCGCTCACCCGAGCCCGCGCGGCCTGGCTGTGGTCCGGCGGTGATGCGACGCTGACCGGGCTGTCCGCGGCGGCGGTGCTGGGTACGAAATGGATTGACGCCGACTGCCCGGCCGAACTGAGCCGAGTCGACCGGCACTGCCCGGCCGGAATCATCGCCCACTGCTACGACCTGGATGACCGAGAAACATGCATCGTCGGCGGGATTCGTGTTACCACGCCAGAACGCACGGCGTTCGATGTCGGCCGGACGCTGTGGCCGGATCGCGCGATCCCCATCCTCGATGCGCTGGTAAGCGCGACCAACCTCAAGCTCGTCGAAGTGGTTTCGCTTGCCAATGAAAAACATCGGGCCCGGGGTGTTCGTCGACTGCGCTCGGTATTGCCGTTGGTGGACGGTGGCGCTGAATCGCCGCAGGAAAGCCGGGTGCGCCTGCTACTGATCCGGGCAGGGTTGCCGCCACCGGAAACCCAGATCGAGTTCGTCGACGAATTCGGCGTCGCACGCATCAGGGTGGACATGGGTTGGCGGGACTGGAAAGTGGCCGTCGAGTACGACGGCGTTCAGCATTGGTCCGACCGGAATCAGCGGTCGTGGGACATCGACCGCATCGCGATTCTCGAAGCCATGGGCTGGGTCGTGGTCCGGGTCAGCGCCGAGATACTGAGCCGGCCCCACGTAATCGTCGAGCGGGTTCTGCAGAAGCTTCGGGCGGCCGGCTGCCCGATCTAGGCCGTTGAGTGTGTGGGTTGTGGACGCGATTTCGCAATTTCGACGGTCACAACCTACACACTCGGCGCTGCCGCCGCGAAAAAGCCCGGCCCCCAACGGGACCGGGCTTCCTCGTTTGGCGACTTTAGAAGTCCATGCCGCCCATGTCGCCGCCACCGGGCATGGCGGGCTTCTCCTTCTCCGGTTTGTCGGCAACGACCGCCTCGGTCGTCAGGAACAGCCCCGCGATCGACGCGGCGTTCTGCAGCGCCGAACGGGTGACCTTGACCGGGTCGGCAACGCCGGCCTTCAGCAGGTCCTCGTACTCACCGGTGGCGGCGTTCAGGCCGTGACCCGCCTTCAGGTGGCGCACCTTCTCGGCGACCACGCCGGGCTCGAGTCCGGAGTTGAACGCGATCTGCTTCAGCGGAGCCTCCAGCGCCACCTTGACGATGTTGGCACCGGTGGCCTCGTCGCCGGTCAGCTTCAGGTCGTCCAGCGACGGCGCCGCCTGCAGCAGCGTCACCCCACCACCGGCGACGATGCCCTCCTCGACGGCGGCCTTGGCGTTGCGCACCGCGTCCTCGATGCGATGCTTGCGCTCCTTGAGCTCCACCTCGGTGGCGGCGCCGGCCTTGATCACCGCAACGCCGCCGGCCAGCTTGGCCAGCCGCTCCTGCAGCTTCTCGCGGTCGTAGTCGGAGTCGCTGTTCTCGATCTCGCTGCGGATCTGGGCCACCCGCCCGGCGATCGCGTCGGTGTCACCGGCGCCCTCGACGATGGTGGTCTCGTCCTTGGTGACGACGATCTTGCGGGCCTTGCCCAGCAGGCTCACGTCGGCGGTCTCCAGGCTCAGGCCGACTTCTTCGCTGACCACCTGGCCACCGGTGAGGATCGCCATGTCCTGCAGCATCGCCTTGCGACGGTCACCGAAGCCCGGCGCCTTGACCGCAACCGACTTGAAGGTGCCGCGGATCTTGTTGACCACCAGGGTGCTCAAAGCCTCACCCTCGACGTCCTCGGCGATGATCAGCAGTGGCTTACCGCCCTGGATGACCTTCTCCAGCAGTGGCAACAGGTCCTTGACCGTAGACACTTTGGAGCTGACCAGCAGGATGTAGGGCTCCTCGAGCACAGCCTCCTGCCGCTCGGGGTCGGTGACGAAGTAGCCCGAGATGTAGCCCTTGTCGAAACGCATACCCTCGGTGAGCTCGAGCTGCAGGCCGAAGGTCTGTGCCTCCTCGACGGTGATGACGCCCTCGTTGCCGACCTTGTCCATCGCCTCGGCGATCAGATCGCCGATCGCCTGGTCGCCGGCGGAGATGGCCGCGGTGGCAGCGATCTGCTCCTTGGTCTCGACCTCCTTGGCTTCCTTGAGCAGCGTCTCGGTGATCTTCTCGACGGCCTTCTCGATACCGCGCTTCAGGCTGAGCGGGTTCGCGCCGGCCGCGACGTTGCGCAGACCCTCTTTGACCAGCGCCTGGGCCAGCACGGTGGCCGTCGTGGTGCCGTCGCCGGCGACGTCGTCGGTCTTCTTGGCGACTTCCTTGACCAGCTCAGCGCCGATCTTCTCGTAGGGGTCCTCCAGCTCGATCTCCTTGGCGATGGACACGCCATCGTTGGTGATCGTGGGAGCGCCCCACTTCTTCTCCAGGACGACGTTGCGGCCCTTGGGACCCAACGTCACCCGTACCGCGTCGGCGAGGCTGTTCAGGCCCCGCTCGAGGCCGCGGCGGGCCTCTTCGTCATACGCAATTTGCTTGGCCATTGCGAAGTGATTCCTCCGGATTGGGGATGACACGTCCTGGCCGGGCGCAGTGCCCGCGACGGACGACCACAGCCGTGGTGGCTGGGCCTCACCGTCCCGACCTAGCACTCACCGGTCGCGAGTGCCAACGTCCTTCTTAGCACTCGCCCATGCCGAGTGCAAGAACGCGCCGTCAAGGCACGACTCCGGCAGACTGGGGCGATGTCGCTCGTCGTCCCGCCCTATCCGGAGCCCCGTGCTCAAGCGGGCCGATGCGCCGCCCGACTACGAGACGTTCGGCGTCAAATACCACTATTTGGCCAACCAGCAGGCCCCCGGCGGCGACTACAGCTTGTATCGCCTCGACATCAGTCCACAGGGCGGCGGGCCCGGACCGCACTACCACCGCGCCATGTCGGAGGCGTTCTTCGTGCTGTCCGGGAGCATAAAGCTCTACGACGGCAGCGATTGGCTCGACGGCCATCAGGGCGATTTCCTCGATGTGCGGCGGAAGCTGGGCTTCTTCAAGGGTTCCGCAACGAGGTCGACGAACCCGCGTCGATCTTGATGTTGTTCGCTCCGGGTGCGCCGCGGGAAGCCTACTTCGAGGGTTTCGCCGCGCTGGCCGACCTGACCGACGACGAGCGCCGGGAGTGGTTCATCCGCCACGACAACTTCTTCGTCTAGCCGCCTACCTGATCGCCCAGACGCTGTCGGCCACCCAGGGCGATGCGGTTGCCGCAATCGACCAGGCCAGCTCCGCGGGCACGTCGATCAGTGGGTAACGCTTGACGCCGGCAGCGGTGGCGGCGACCAGGGTGGCGACCCCGGCCCGGCGCTGCAGTGGTGTCTGGCGCACCGTCCAGCCGACGATGCCCGCGGTGGCCAGGCAGTCGCGGCGCCGCTGCAGGCTGCCGGCACGGGCGACCAGCCAATGCTGATCCACCCGGTGCCCGAGCGCGCGGACCCGGTCGGCGGCCAGCAACGCACACCATGCCATGACCGCCACCCACGCCGGCCATAGCCAGGCCGGCGTACCCACCAGCACGGTCGCCACCAGCAGCGCCACCCCCGCCGCGGCCGGCAGCCCCAGGGTGCGCGTCCACCGCCGAAGTGCCGCCCGGCGGCCGTGACCGCGCAGCGGCCCGGTGACCACGGCGCGGTCGCCAACCAGCTCGGTCAGCACGGACTGGGCGGTCCCGGCCGGACACGGCGGCAACAGCACCGATGACTCGCCGCCGCCGTGCACGCCGGTCATCACCGCGTCCAGCCGGGCCCCGCCGAGCGCGCGCACCAGCAGCGGCTGCCGCAGCGTCCCGCCGCGCAACCGGCTCATGTCGTAGGTCTGCTCGCGGACCCGCAGCAGGCCGTGCCGCAGGTGCAGGAAATCGGCCCGGCGGACCAACACCAGGTTGCCGTAGGTGACCAGCGACCGCAGCACCGCCAGTACCACCGACACCACCAGCACTGCCGCCGCAATGGCCGCCACACCGAACCGCGCAACGGTGTCCGACCCCAACTGGCCCAGCGGCGCGGCAAATCCGGTCTGGTACAGCGCGCCGGCCGCGGCGGCGATCGTCAGTAGGCCGGACAGGCTCAGCGGCGCATACCGCAGCCAGGACGGGTGCCAGCGCGCCAGCACCACGCCGGGCGTTGACGCTGCCTGCTCGGCCGGTTGCGGCGATTCGGCCAGCAGCATCGCCCGCAATCGCGGCACTTGCGAAACCTCGACGGCGTCGAGCTCGAAAACGCCGTCCCTGGTGGCTTCCCGGCCGGTGCTCACCCGCAGCACCGCCAGCCCCAGCAGCCGGTGCAGCAGCCGGGCGTCGGTCTGCACCGAGCGAATCCGGTTGCGCGGCACCGACAACACCTTGCGTTGCAGCAGACCGGCGCGCAGCTGAATCTCGTCGCCCTCGATGCGGTAGCTGGTGGTGAACCAGCGCGCCACCCCGAGCAGCGCGGTCACCGCCAGCGCCGCCACCGTCCACAGCGGATTGCCGGTGGTCGAACCCAGCACGATCGCGCCGATCAGCAGCGGCAGTTGGCGCAGCAGCTCATGCACCGGATGCACCAACAGCATCCGCGGACTGAGCCGCTGCCAGGTCACGTGGCGTCCTCGGCGCCGATCGCGGCGATGTCGGTCAGCTGGGCGACGATCTGGTCGGCGACGGCCGAGTCCAGCGCAACGATATGCAACGCACCGGCCGACGACGCGGTGGTGACAGTGACGCTGGCGAGCCCGAACAGCCGGTCCAGCGGGCCGCGGTAGGTGTCGACGGTCTGCACCCGCGAGATCGGCGCGATGCGCCGTTCCTGGACCAGCCACCCGGCGCGGGTGTACACCGCCTGCGGGCTGATCTCCCAGCGGTGCACCCGATACCGCCACAACGGCACAACGACGACGGCGATCGCCGCGCCGACCACGGTGCCGACCGCACACAGCACGTGCAGCCACACAAGGCGCTGATCCACCGTCACCCACACCAGTTGGGCGACGGCCAGCACCAGCCACGGGATCGCACCGCCGAGCGCCCACACCAACGGCGCCCGCCGGCTCGGCGGATGAGCGGGTTCGGCCATGCCGACGACGCCTGCGTTGTCCACGCCATTGAGGATGCCATCGGCTGTTCTCGGTATCGTTTGGCGCCATGAGCTCCAACCGCAAGTGGTCGGAAGTTGATGTGGGCGATCAGAGCGGCCGCATCGCCATCGTCACCGGCGCCAACACCGGCATCGGGTACCACACCGCCGCGGTGCTCGCCCAGCACGGCGCACATGTCGTGCTGGCGGTGCGCGACCCGGAGAAGGGCAACGCCGCACTGGCGCGCATCGTGGCCGCCCATCCGGGGGCCGACGTCACCCTGCAGGAGCTCGACTTGAGTTCGCTGGACTCGGTGCGCTCCGCCGCCGACGCGCTGCGGGCGAGTTACCCTCGCATCGATCTGCTGATCAACAACGCCGGCGTGATGTGGACACCCAAGCAGGTCACCGCCGACGGATTCGAAATGCAGTTCGGCGCAAACCATCTGGGCCACTTCGCGCTGACCGGGCTGCTGCTGGACCACTTGCTTCCCGTGCGCGGATCGCGGGTGGTGACGGTCAGCAGCATGGGTCACCGGATCCGCGCGAGCATTCACTTCGACGACCTGCAGTGGGAGCGTCGCTACGATCGGGTCGGCGCCTACGGGCAGTCCAAGCTGGCCAATCTGCTGTTCACCTATGAACTGCAGCGCCGGCTGGCTGATCGGCAGCAGAACACCGTCGCCGTCGCCGCCCACCCGGGTGGCTCCAACACCGAGCTGGCCCGCAATCTGCCCGCGATCTTCAAGCCGGCGGTCGCGCTACTCGGGCCGGTGCTGTTCCAGAGCGCGGCGATGGGCGCGCTGCCGACTTTGCGGGCCGCCACCGACCCGGGTGTCGAGGGCGGACAGTACTACGGCCCGGACGGTCTCGGCGAGCAGCGCGGCCATCCGAAACTGGTGTCCTCCAGCGCGCAGTCCCACGACGAGGAGCTGCAGCACCGGCTGTGGACGGTCTCCGAAGAACTCACCGGCGTCACCTTCCCGGCATAGTTCAGGCGACCGAGCATGCGCCCGGTCCCGGCACCGCGTGCACGTCCCGCGCGACGAGCGGCCCGTGCCCTTCCTCGCAGCACAACCGGAGCGATACCGGCTGGTCGCAGTCGCTGTGACGAAGCAGCACGGCGGGACCGGCGTCGTCGGCGGCCCAGCGATCACCCCACTGCATGAGCGCGACGACGACCGGGAGCAGCTCGCGCCCCTTGTCGGCCAGCCGATATTCGTCGCGGCGACGACCCCGATCGTCCCGATACTCCTGCTTCTCCAGCAGCCCGTTCGCCACCAGCGTCTTCAGCCGCGTCGACAGCAGATTGCGCGCACATCCCAGCGTGGCGTGAAAGTCGTCGAAGCGACGCACGCCGTAGAACGCCTCCCGCAGCACGAGCAGCGTCCATTTCTCGCCGACCACCCCAAGCGTTCGCGCGATCGAGCAGTTCGACGAGCTGTAGCGCAATCGGTCCGGGTGCATGCCGACAGCCTAGCTGGGTTGACAATCAAAACCCACTATCGTAGGTTGCGAAAATAAACTCACACTCGACCCAGGAGGTAGTTCGATGCCCATGCTTGACGCGTTCATCCCGGACGGCGCCCTTTCGGCTGGGGCCGAGGTGCGCTTGCTGTCTCAGCTCACCGACATCCTGTTGCGCAACGAGGGTGCGGACCCCGCCGATCCGCGGGTGCGCGGCATCGCGTGGGTGTTCTTGCACCGGCCCGCCGCCGTGTTCGTCGCCGGGGAGCGCGCACCCGAACCGCGCTATCGGTTCGTCGCGTCGGTCCCGGAAGGCCAGTTCGATGCCGAGCGGCGCACGGCCATGGTCCGCGAAGTCACCGACGCGGTCCTGGCTGCCGAGGACGGCGCGTATCCGGCTGACCCACAGCGGGTGTGGGTGTTCGCCAACGAAATTCCCGACGGCACCTGGGGTGCTGCAGGACGCATCCATACTCTGGCAGACATCGTCGGCTATGTGACCGGCGATGCCGAGCAGGGCCGCGCGTACGCGCAGCGTCGACTGGCGGAGCGGCAGTCGGTGGGGGTGTCCGGGTAGCTCACCGGCGGGTACCGATAATGGCGGGATGCGCTCGGTCGAGGAACACCAACACGTCGTCGCCGGGCTGATCACCCCTCGGCCCGCCACCACCGCCGCCCTTGCCGACGCCGTCGGCCTGGTGCTCGCCGAGGAGGTCACCGCGCCGGTCTCGCTGCCGGTTTTCGACAACTCCGCGATGGACGGCTACGCGGTGCGTGCCGACGAGGTAGCTTCGGCGTCGCCCGAGCATCCGGTGAAACTGCCGGTCGCCGAGGACATCCCGGCAGGGCGCACCGACATCCCCACGCTGACGCCGGGTACCGCGCACCGGATCATGACCGGTGCGCCGATACCGGACGGGGCCACCGCGGTGGTGCCGGTTGAGGCCACCGACGGGCGCACCGACGTCGTCACGGTCAGCGCCGCGGCCGCCGAGGGGCGCCACATCCGCCGCGCCGGCGAGGACGTCGCGGCCGGCACCACCGTGTTGCGGGCCGGACAGCCGATCACCCCGGCGGTGGTCGGGCTGGCCGCCGCGCTGGGGCTGCCCGAGCTGCCGGTGATCCCGCGGCAGCGGGTGCTGGTGATGTCCACCGGCTCCGAGCTGGTGTCGCCGGGCAGCCCGCTGCGGCCGGGGCAGATTTACGAGTCCAATTCGATCATGCTGGCCGCCGCGGTCCGCGACGCCGGCGCCGACGTGGTCGCCACCCCGACCGCCGGTGACGACGTCGCGCAGTTCGCCGCGGTGCTCGACCGATACGCCGCCGAATCCGATCTGATCATCACCAGCGGCGGGGTCAGCGCCGGCGCCTACGAGGTGGTCAAGGATGCGTTCGGCCGCGACGGCGACCAGGGGGTCCAGTTCGTCAAGGTGGCCATGCAACCGGGAATGCCGCAGGGCACCGGTCGGGTGGCCGGCACGGCGATCATCACCTTGCCCGGCAACCCGGTCAGCGCCTTGGTGTCCTTCGAGGTGTTCATCCGCCCGGCGCTACGCGCGGCGATGGGCCTGCCGACTCCGGACCGGCCGCGACGAGTGGCCGTGCTCACCGAGACGCTGACCTCGCCGGCCGGCAAGCGCCAGTTTCGCCGCGGGGTGTTCGACGCGGACGCCGGCACCGTCATGAGCTACGGCCCACCGGCGTCGCACCATCTGCGCTGGCTGGCCTCGGCGAACTGCCTGTTGGACATCGCCCAGGACGTCACGGAGGTCCCGGCCGGATCACAGCTGCAGATCTGGGATCTCACCTCTGCTCCGTAAGATGACCGCGTGGCACGACGTCCCCACCCCACCGACGACTTGACGTCCGGTCCGCAGCGCCTGGTCGCGATGCTGCGGTCGACCGTTCCGCCGGTGCATCCGGCCGGGCTGCCGTTCATTTCGGCGGGGCTGGCCGTGGCGGTGGCCGGACGACGGTACCGGTGGCTGCGCCGGGCCGGCCTGCTGACCGCCGGCGCCTGCGCAGGATTTTTCCGCCACCCGCCGCGGGTGCCGCCGAGCCGGCCGGGTGTCGTCGTCGCACCCGCCGACGGCCTGATCTGCGTCGTCGACTCGGCGGCGCCGCCCGCCGAATTGGGTCTCCCCGCTGCGCCGTTGCCGCGGATCAGCATCTTCTTATCGCTGCTGGACGCGCACGTGCAGCGCGCCCCGGTCAGCGGTGAGGTGATCGACGTGCAGCACCGGCCGGGCCAGTTCGGCTCGGCCGACCTGGCCGCGGCCAGCGAACACAACGAGCGGACCAGCTTGCGGATCCGCACTTCCGGCGGCGCCGAAATCATCGCCGTGCAGATCGCGGGCCTGCTGGCGCGGCGCATCGTCTGCGACGCCCACCGCGGGGACAAGTTGTCGATCGCTGACACCTACGGCCTGATCCGGTTCGGGTCGCGGCTGGACACCTATCTCCCGGCCGGGACGGAGCCGTTGGTCGCGGTCGGCCAACGCGCGGTCGCGGGCGAAACGGTGCTGGCCGAACTGCCATGATCACCAAACCTCGAACCAGGCGAACCGTCAACCTGCGCATCCTGCCCAGCTCGATGAGCGTGCTGGCGATCTGCGCGGGCCTCACCTCGATCAAGTTCGCGCTCGAACACCAACCGAACGCGGCGATGGCGCTGATCGCCGCGGCCGCCATCCTCGACGGCCTCGACGGCCGGGTGGCCCGCATCTTGGACGCCGAGTCGCGGATGGGTGAGGAGATCGATTCGCTGGCCGACGCGGTCAACTTCGGCGTGGCGCCGGCGGTGGTGGTGTACGTGTCGTTGCTGTCGTCGTTGTCGGCGGGCTGGGTAGTGGTGCTGCTTTACGCGGTGTGCATCGTGCTGCGGTTGGCCCGGTTCAACGCGCTGCTCGATGACGGCACCCAGCCGGCCTACGCGCGGGAGTTCTTCGTCGGCATGCCGGCCCCGGCCGGCGCGATCGCGGCGCTGGGCCCGCTGGCCGCCAAACTGCAGTTCGGCCAAGGCTGGTGGACGTCACCGTGGGTGGTGTGCGTTTGGATGGCGGTCTGCTCGATGCTGGTGGTCAGCCGGCTCCCGATGAAGAAAATGCACGCTGTGTCGGTGCCGCCGAATCTGGCGGCCGTGCTGCTCGCGGTGCTGGCGATCGTCGCGGCGGCGGCGTTCCTGTTCCCCTACATCCTGGTCCTGGTGGCCATCGCCGCATACCTGTGCCACATCCCGTTCTCCGTGCGCAGTCACCGCTGGCTGGCCGTGCACCCGGAAGTCTGGGGCGACAAACCCAAGCAGCGGCGCGCCGCGCGACGGGCGATCCGCCGGGCGCAGCCCAACCGCCGGTCGATGGCACGCCTGGGTTTGCGTAAGCCCAGCAGGTGACCGCGCTGCGCGCGTACGCTGAACCGCCGTGATCGCCGTGTACCGCGAGTTTCGCCCCGGTCCGGCGCTTCTGCCATTTGTGGAATGCGGCTGGGTGCGGTCGGCGTCGACGGTACCGTCGATGCGGGTGATGCCCGACGGTTGCGTCGATTTGTTCGTGACCGCGGAGGGCGACGTGATGATCGCAGGGCCGGCCACCACCTCCTACCAGATGTCTGGCGGGTCGCTGGCCGGTCTTCGGTTGCGGCCCGGCGCGGCGAGCGCCGTGATCGGGGCACCCGCCAATGAATTCCGGGATATCCGGATCCCGATCGATTCGGTCTTGGGCGTGCCCGCCGGCTGGATAACCGAGATATTCTGCAGCACAACCATTCCCAGCCAACGTATGATTCTGCTGCAAGGCATGCTGACCTCTCACGTCACCGGCGTCGATCCGTCGGTCGATCGGCCGGTTGCGCGGGTGATTGAGATGCTGCGAGTCCGACCGGACCGGCCGGTGTCGGCCTTGGCTGACGCGGTCGGCTTCACCGAACGGCAGCTGCGCCGTCGTATCCAGGCCGCAGTTGGCTACGGTCCCAAACGACTTGGTCGCATCTTTCGTTTCCAGCACCTGCTGGACCTGATTCACGCGGCTGGTGGCTCCGTTCGTTGGGCGGAGATCGCCGTGGCAGCCGGATACAGCGATCAGTCCCACATGGTCAACGAATGCGTGGCGTTGGCAGGGGTAACGCCTACCGCACTACCCGGCGGTGGCCTCGGTGAGATGTCCGTTTCGTCCAATACCGCGAAAGACGGGTCGCCATAGCCTTTCCGGGTGAGGCGATACACCCGACCGCTGGCCGAGCTCTGGCCCTTGTGGCGGGACCGGGCCATGGCGGGCATCCACCCGTTTACGTTCACGCCCGCCCACGACGTTGAACGCGTTCTGACCGGCCTTGACTCCTACGAGCACGATGCGTGGGCCGCCGCGTTCAGCGCCGCGGCTTTCGGCTGATACAACCACGATCAAACATCAACTATCAGGAGGAAAATCATCGTGGTCGACCCGAAAAGTGTTGCACGCCAGTCTTTCCAAGTCATGGAGACAGGTAATGAGGAGCTGGCGCAACAAATCATTGCGCCCGATTTCATCAACGCCGAAGCGGACGATGATCCTGAGGACGTCGAGCGTCAACAACGCGGACCCGCAGGCTTTCTTGCGACAGGGCAATGGCTGCGCGATGCGTTTTCGAATCTGCGATTCGAACTTCAAGAAACCCTCACGGAGGGCAACACGGTCATCGCCGTCGCCACCATGACGGGTCAACACACCGGAGTATTCAACGGAATCGAACCCACCGGGCGACCGATCAACCACAAGCAGGTCCACATTTTCGGCATCACCGACGCCCGGATCACCCATCACCGCGCCGTGCGCGACGACCTCGGCTTGCTGCTTTCACTCGGCTGGCGACCGGGCGGCCGGTAGTCAGTCAGCAGCGCGCGCGCCGCGGCCGCGACGTCGTCCTCCAGCCAGGCAGGCATTGGGTCGTCGTGGCCGTGGCGACGCACCACGGCGTAGGGCAGATCGACAACCGCGCGGGTCACGGCATCGATGGACCGCGCATCGCTGCGCCCGTACAGTTGCCGGGCGAAATGGCGCACCCGTTGCAACAGCGGCGCGTTCATCGCGGCAAGCGTCCCGGAGAATGCCGCATCGGGCTCGCCGTCGAGCAGGTCACCCGGCCGGATCGTCAACAGCAACCGCGCATCCGCCGGGAGTTCCCGCGCGAAACCGACCGCCGCCACGGCCATCGCGACGGCGCTCGCCACCGCGCTATCGGCGTCGGCGGCCATCGCCCGCGCCTGAAACCGTTCGAGTGCCCGCAGCCAGGCCGCGGTCAAGATGCCGTTGCGGTTGCCGAACCGGTGATACAGCGTGCCGGGGGGCGCACCGCTCGCTTTCGCAATCGCTGCCACGCTCGCTGCGCGCGGCCCGTCGGCGAGCACCAACGCCCGCGCTGCGTCGAGGATCACATCGGTTTGGTGCTTCCGCGGAGGTGCCACGATCTAGTACAGTCCTTCTATATGGAACGGTTGCCCTATATCGATGAGCATGCCATAACCGTGGCTGCCAATCGCGAAGAAACGTGGTCGGCGCTGTTGCGGGTGATGTGTCGCGACCCGCACGACCCGTCGACCGCCCCGACCGGTTTCGTCCTGGACGAGGCACGCCCGCTCGTGCGGTTTGCGCTCAAGGGCCGCCACCCGTTCGCGGTGTACCGGTGGGCGTTCGAGTTGGATTCCGACGGGCCGGACCGCACACGGGTGCGTTCGCAGACCTGGGCGGCGTTTCCGGGTCTGCACGGCAAGATCTATCGCGCGTTGGTCATCGGCACCGGCGGCCACCGCGTCGCGGTGCGATGGACGCTGAAACGCATTGCGGCCCGTTCCGCGAGGCAGAACGGATGGCTGTGATTGAGCCGAGATCACCACCCGGGCTTCTGCTTCGCGACAAGATCACTCCGACAGCTGAAACTCCACCATCGCGGCCACCGAGTCGACGGCTTCGCGAAGCGCCGTCAGGCGCTGCGCCGCCGACGGTGCGGCAAGTACCGCGTAGCGGTCTGCCTGACCCATCGGCACCCGAGACGCCAACGCGTACAACCGCGTACCGGCGTCGTCGGAGCCGGAACCCAGCACCGCGTCGCGGCCGGGCAGCAGAACGCCACGCGCGGCCGCGATCCGCTCGAACAACGCCATCACCCGGTCTTCGACCTCGCGCAATTGAGCATCACTGACCGGATGACCCGGTTCGTCGGGCCAGGTCTGCACAATCGCCCGCGGGTAGGGATCGTCGGGCAGCCAGTCGCACACCCTGATCCGCTCGGCCATCCGGCAGCGCAGCGCAAACCGGCCCGAACCCCCGAGATCCACGCATTCGGTGATCCTGGCCAGGGCGCCGACGTCGCAGCGCGCATCACCGCCGCCGACCTCGCCACCGCGGGAGATCAGCACCACACCGAACCGGGGATCCGCGTCGCGCATGCAGTCCCGCACCAGCCCGGTGTAGCGCGGCTCGAAGATGCGCAGCGGAAGATCTTCGCCGGGCAGCAGCGCCGACTCGAGCGGAAACATCGCCAACTCCATGGCTAGATATCCAGCTCACCGACCAGCGCGTCGACCACCGCGCGCAGATCTCCGTCATGTTCCTCGGCGACCCGGCGCTGGCGCTGGTATGAGGCCCCTAACCGGGGGATGTCGGCGGCCGCGGCCAGCTCATCGGTGCAGTGCAGCGACTTGGCAACCGGCTCCAGGCGGTTGAGCAGATCGGACAGATCCTCGGTAACCAGCCGTTCGTTGCTGGCGGCGTCGAGGATGATCACCGCGTCGAGCCCGTAGCGGGCCGCCCGCCATTTGTTTTCCTGGACATGCCAGGGCGGCATGGTCGGTAGCGTCTCACCGGCGTCGAGCCTGCGGTCCAAATCAACGACCAGACAGTGTGTCAGCGCCACCAGCGCGCCAAGTTCACGCAAGTTCGACACTCCGTCACAGATCCGTACTTCCAGGGTGCCGAGGTGGGGTGAAGGTCTGATGTCCCAACGGATTTCGTCCATATGGTCGATGATGCCGGTCTTCTTCTGGTCGTAGACGAATCCCTCGAACTCGGCCCAGGTCTGGAAGTGAAACGGCAACCCGGCGGTCGGCAGCTGCTGAAACATCATCGCCCGATTGCTGGCGTATCCGGTGTCCTCGCCGCCCCACCACGGTGAGGACGCCGACAGCGCCAACAGATGCGGGTAGTACTGCAGCAGCGACGTCATGATCGGCATCACCTTGTGTGCCGACGACACTCCGACGTGCACGTGCACCCCCCAGATCAGCATCTGCCGTCCCCACCACTGGGTGCGCTTGATCAACTCGGCGTAGCGCGGTGCGTCGGTGAGCTTCTGGGTGGACCACCGCGCGAACGGGTGCGTGCCGGCACAGAACAGCTCCATGCCGCGGGCGCGGACGATCTGGCGCGCGGTGCCCAGCGTATCGCGGAGATCTTCCATCGCCTGGGCGGTGCAGTCACAGACACCGCTGACGATTTCGACGGTGTTGCGGAGCAATTCCTTGTGCACACGCGGGTTTTCGCCGATCTCGGCGATGACGGCGGTGGCTTCGTTGTTCAGGTCGCGGGTCTGCGCGTCGACGAGCGCGAATTCCCATTCGACGCCGACGCTCGGCCGGGCTGAGCCGGCGAAATCGATGTGGGCGGCTGTCCGGTTTACCGGCGTGCTAGCCGGCACCGATGACACCGCACGCCACCCGCTTGCCCGCGTCACCGGTGGACATCGTGGTCTGGTCGGGGCCGGGGGCACCGTTGACCTGGGTGTAGCGCTCTGGCGGGATGTTGGCGAAGTTGTCCGAACCGGCGTGAATCATCAGCGCGGTCCCGCTACCTGACATCAGGTCGTCCTTGGTGACCGTGTCGGTGGTGGTCACCAGCAGCGCGGCGCCGTCCTTGCGGACCTGCAGCGAGGTCAGGTCGCCGCTTTCCGGGTCCCCGGTATGCCCGGGCGCCTGGTAGTGCCCGCCGGCGGACAGGAAATCGCCCGGCGCGCCGCCGGTGGGGGCCACCGAGTTGGGCTCGCATTTGCCCACCTTGTGGATGTGCATGCCGTGGAATCCGGGGGTCAGCTGGCCGAGGCCGGTCGTCTGCACGGTGACGGTCACGTACCCGCTGTCGAACTCGAACTTGGCCGTCGCAACCGTGTCGCCGTTGGGTGCCTTCAGGTGGGTGGTCAGGCTCTCCGGCGGCACCGGGCCGCCTTCGGGCGGCGTGTTGGCCGGCGCCGACGACCCGGTCCAGATCGATGGTGTGGTCCCCGGCGATGTGGCCGGGGATTCGCCCGGCGGCGAACACGCGCTCAGGAGGCCGACCGGTGCGGTGAGTATCCCTAATGCGGTGGCTGCGACGGCCTTGCGGCGAGTGGCGGGCTTAAACATGGGAGACAGACTAGCCCGCGACGGCCACGATGACGCCGGGCGGCTGGTCGGCGAGGTCGGGGGTTCGCGGCTGCACCGGGGCTCCCAGCGCCTTGCCCACCGCGTCGGCGGTCTCACGCTCGCCGGGAGCATCGCTGTAGTACACCGTGGTGGTCGTGACGTCGGACAGGGACAGGTTTCCGACGTCTGTGACGTTGTAGCCGTCCGTCTTCAACCGGTCGGCGGTGCGCGCGGCGACACCCTCTTGGCCGGAGATGTTATATACCCGCACTTCGGCCTTCGGTGCGCCCGGCGCCGACGTCTTCGGCGGCATGGTGCTCGTCGACACGGTCGGCGCCGAAGAATCGTCGTTGTTGGATTTTCCGCTCGACCCCATCGCCTGGAAGCCGACCAGCAGGAAGATGACGCCGAGAAACAGCAGCACCATCACCATGGCTCGCAGCGGAAGCCCGGATGAGTCCGGAACGCGTTCGTTCATTTCAGGCCACTGTATCCAGGAGTTCGCCAGAACCGTTACAGGCGCTCGGGTCGGCCGAATCTCACGGGACGTCGAAGCCGAGCCGCCGCGCGGCCCGTGCCTTCTGCCGACTGGCACGCAGCCGCCGCAGCCGTTTCACCAACATCGGGTCGACCGCCAACGCCTCGGGCCGATCAACGAGCGCGTTGAGCACTTGGTAATAGCGCGTCGCCGACATCGAAAACAATTCTTTGATGGCTTCTTCTTTGGCGCCGGCGTATTTCCACCATTGCCGCTCGAATGCCAGAATGTCGTGTTCGCGGCGGGTCAGCCCATCGGTGATTTCAGAGTCGTCCCCCGATCGATTAGCCCGCGCCATGGCGCTGTCCATATCGCTTCCTCGACCCTTCCGGCGAATTCTCGAATGCTCGCTGTGTCGGCGAATATTCAACCATGCCTGCAAGTGTTGGCCGGTAACCCCGGCCCGCGAGTCGCTCAGCTGGTCAAATCGCTCGCCGCTTCGCGACACGCTTTAAGCTTGCCGACCATGGCTGTCGCACCGATTCGAATCGTGGGAGATCCGGTCCTGCGCACCCCTACTCAACCGGTGCCGGTGAGCGCCGACGGTTCACTGCCGGGCGACCTGAAGGATCTGATCACTACGCTGTACGACACGATGGACGCCGCCAATGGGGTCGGCTTGGCCGCCAATCAGATCGGCGTGGGGTTGCGGGTATTCACTTACGACTGCCCCGACGCCCACGGGCGGTCGGCGCGGCGTCGCGGCGTGGTCGTCAACCCGGTGCTGGAAATCTCCGAGGTGCCTGAGACCATGCCCGACCCGGACAACGACGACGAAGGGTGCCTGTCGGTGCCCGGCGAGTCGTTTCCGACCGGACGGGCAAAGTGGGCCCGGGCCACCGGACTCGACGCAGACGGCGGCCCGGTCGCGATCGAGGGCACCGGGTTGTTCGCGCGGATGCTGCAGCACGAGATCGGGCACCTGGACGGCCTCCTTTATCTGGAGCGGCTGATCGGCCGGCATGCCCGCGCCGCGAAGCGGGCGGTCAAATCGCACGGCTGGGGCGTTCCCGGATTGTCGTGGACACCCGGCGAAGGCCCGGATCCGTTCGCGCACTGATGGTCCCCCTGCCCAGCGTCGGCACCCGGGTGAGCGTGCGTTACCGCCGGCCGCCGGGGTCGGTGCCGGCATTGTCCGATGCGGTGGGCCATCTTCTGCAGGTCGACCCGGTGGTACGGGTCCAGACCCAGGCGGGCGACGTCGTCGAATTCGCCGCCGCCGACGTGCTGACGGTGCGCCGGCTAACCGATGTGCCGGTGCGCAATTCGCAGATCCGCGCGGTTGAGCACGCCGCGGCGCTGGCATGGCCCGGAGTGCGGCAGCAGTGGATTGACGGCTGGCTGCTGCGCGCCGGGCATGGGGCCACGATGCGCGCCAACTCGGCTGTGCCGCTGGAGATCAGCGCGTCGATGGCCACGGTGCCGACGATCGTGGACTGGTACCTGGCGCGCGACCTCACGCCGCGGCTGGCCGTCCCGGACCGGTTGATCCCGCTGGCGATCGACACACCGGTCGAATGCGAAACCCGCATGGTGGTCTGTGACCTGGCGAACGCCACGCTGGAGCAACCGTCAGACCCGAGCGTCACGCTGGCGTCACGTCCGAGCCGAGAATGGCTGCACTGCTACGCCCGTGACGTCCCGGTCGACGTGTTGACCGCCGTCGTCGACGGTGACGTCGTGTTCGGCATGCGCGCCGGCGTCGCTGTGGCCCGTGCGGCGGTCACCCGGGCACCGGACGGCACCCGTTGGGTCGGCCTGTCCGCGGTGCGAGTCGCCGACGACAACCGTCGCCAGGGTCACGGCACGGCGGTGTGCGCAGCACTACTGGCGTGGGGCACCGATCGCGGTGCGGTCCGCGGCTACGCACAAGTCGTCGACGGCAATACGGCCGCACTCGGCCTTTTCCACTCACTTGGGTTCACGTCGCAACACCGCTGCCGCTATCTGCAAGCCAATACGCTGTAGACATGCGGCTGGCGACCTGGAACGTCAACTCGATTCGCACGCGCCTTGATCGCGTTCTGGACTGGTTGGCCCGCGCCGAGGTCGACGTGTTGGCGATGCAGGAAACCAAATGCGCCGACGACCAGTTCCCCACGTTGCCGTTCTTCGAGCGCGGCTATGAGGTGGCGCATTGCGGGTTCAATCAGTGGAACGGCGTGGCGATCGCATCGCGGGTCGGGTTGGACGACGTCGAGGTCGGCTTCGGCGGCCAGCCGGGCTGGAGCAGCAAGCCGCGGGATGTGGCGGCCGCGGCGGAAGCCCGCGCGATAGCCGCCACCTGCGGCGGCGTGCGGGTATGGAGCCTGTACGTGCCCAACGGCCGCGCTCTGGACAATCCGCACTACACCTACAAGCTGAATTGGCTTGCCGCGCTGCGGGATACCGCTGCAGGTTGGTTGCGCGACGATCCCTCCGCGCAGATCGCACTGGTCGGTGACTGGAACATCGCGCCGACCGACGACGACATCTGGAGCGTCGAGTACTACCTGGGCCACACGCATGTCTCGGAGCCGGAACGCAAAGCGTTCAAGGCGATCGTCGACGCGCGATTCACCGACGTGGTGCGGCCTTTCACGCCGGGGCCCGCGGTTTACACCTACTGGGATTACACCCAGCTGAGCTTCCCCAAAGGCCGGGGTATGCGCATCGACTTCATCCTCGCCTCACCCGCACTGGCAAGGCGGGTCGTCGACGCCCAGATCGTCCGCGAGGAGCGCAAGGGCAAAGCTCCCAGCGATCACGCGCCGGTACTGGTCGACGTGCGCAGCAGTGAGGTGTCTTAGTCGGTCACCGACACGCAGGCTGTGGGTTCGCTGTGCGTTCTGTCCTGTTATTCCGTGACTTTGCCAGTTTGCGGGTATACAACTGTCACCAAGGGGGGAACAATGAACCTCAGGAGTCATGATGGGTGTCGTTGACGGCGCGGTGCGTAGCGTGAGCCGAACGGTGAGCCGTGCTGCGGAGATGACCACCGAGGCCGCAGGCGCGGTGGGGGGCGCCGCGGTCAACGGCATTGTCGGCGGGGTGACCGGCGTGGCGGCCGGTGTGCAGCGGGGTATCGGCAAGGGCAGTCACTCGATGCCGGCAGCCGCTTTGACCATCGGCGCGCTGGGCGTCACCGGACTGGTCGAGTGGCCGGTGCTGTTGGCTGTCGGCGGCGGTGCGTTGTTGTTGCGGCAGATGAGCCATCGGCAGAACGGCTCGCCCGCACCGTCAAAATCCGCACCGGCGAAGTCCGCGCCCACGAAGTCGACGCGGTCAACACGATCCGGGCCGCGGCGCAACTCTCCGCCCAGGCAGACAGCGGCACGGCAGTCGCGCGGCGCCCAGTCGCGCAGCCGTCGTTAGCTCCCCCGATTGAGTACTGTCGGATCCGTGCGACGATCCATGCCGCTGCGCGCGGTAACGATGGGCATCCAATCGTTGGGCTCCGTCGCGTCCACCGGTCTGAGCATTGCCGCCATTCCGGTTCGGGAAGGCGTCCGGGCGATGTCGGGCGAGCTGCCCGTCCCGCCGCCGCTGAGCCGGCATTGTTGGCAGGGCGATAACCGCGCGTGGATCGAGGTGCGTGGCCTGGACGGTCCGCATGCCGCCGAACGTGGTCGCGCGGTGCTCGACGCCGTCCGTGCGTATCCGGGGGTCGCCTCGGCGACCCTGAACCGCCCGTTGTCGCGGATCGTCGTCAACCTCGACGGCGATCGCGTGTCGTTGCGGGACCTGTGCAAGGTCGTCGATGACACAGAAAAGCAAGTAACGGGCTTCGCCCCGGGCACCGGCGCACAACGCAGCGACCGCTCCGCACGCCCGAAGCCGCTGCCCGGCGACGGCCTGCTGCTGGCAACCAAAGCGGTGGCGGTGGGCGCCACCGCCACCGGCATGGGTCTCGCGCTTGCCGGCCGGGCGCTGCGCTGGCCGGGATTACCCGCGAGCGTGGAAGCGGCCGTGGCGGTCGTGGACTACCAACCCCGGTTGCGCCGGCTGCTCGAGGACCGGATCGGCCACCCGGCGACCGACACCGTGCTGACCGTTGCCATGACCGCCGCGCACGTCGTCTCGCTCTCACCGGCGTCGCTGGCGGTGGACCTGATGATGGAGACGGTCAAGGCGGCCGAATGCCGCGCCGAAGCGCAAGCGTGGCGCCGGTACGAGCCGGCGCTGGCCGCCCACGCCGACCATCCGGATACCTATCCGCCGACGCGCCCGATACCGGCTCCGGAGGGACTGGTTGAACGCCACGCTCGGCGCAGCGCCCTGGTGCAGGCCGTTGGTGCCGTGGTGGTCGGTGCGACCACCCGCAGCATCGACATGGCGTCGACGGCGGCATTGGTCGCCGCACCGAAGGCGATGCGCACCACTCGCGAGTCGTTCGCCGCGACCCTCGGCCAGGGGCTGGCCGATCAGCATGCGGTGTTGCCGTTGCGGCCGGAGAGTCTGCGCCGGCTTGACCGGGTCGATGCGCTGCTCATCGACCCGAGGGTGTTGTGTACCGACGCCCTGCGGGTGGTGCGGGTCCGCGGCGTCCGCGACGACGAGCTGACCGCGGCATGGAACCGCGCGCACGTGTTGCTCGACCACGCCGATCTGCGGTCGGGCTGGCACCCGGTCGCCGGCATCCCGGGCCGACGAGCGGGCTCGACGGTCGAGGCGCTGATCTGTCCGGCACACGACCCGCTCGCCACCGCTGTGCTGGCCGAGGCGCGCCGGTGCGAGCTGGATCTGATCTCCGTCGACGTCGACGTGCTCGGCGAGCTGTGTCCCGCATTCGACGAGCTGCGATCGCTGAACGACAAGTCGGTCGACGATGCGCTCACCGCCACGCTGGCCGACCTGCAGCAGTCAGGCCGCATCGTCGCGGTGTTGTCGTCGGACGGCGCACAAGCGCTCTCCTCGGCCGACCTGGGGCTGGGCGTCATGCCTAACTCCGATGTCGCACCGCCGCCGTGGACTGCGGATCTGATACTGACCGATCTTGCGGGCGCCTGGCGGGTGCTGCATGCGCTGCCCGCGGCCAGGTCGGCGAGCCGGCGCGGGGTGGAGATATCCGTCGGCGCGTCGGCGCTCGGTGCGCTGTTCATGCTGCCGGGTGTTCGCGGCCGGGGACCCGGCCCGGTCACCACCGGCGCGGCGGCCGGTCTGTTCTCCGGCTACTTGCTGGCCCGCGGGGTGGTGCGGGCGCCTGCTCCGCTGCCGGCTCCGGTCCACGAGTGGCACGCGATGTCGGTCGAACAGGTCCGCAAGATGTTGCCCCCGCCGGACTCCGCCGAATCGGCCGAGCCCGGCCGTCGGCCGCTGGCCGCGCGCGCACTGGGGACGGCCCAACGCGGTGCGGAGATAACCGGACGACCAAGTAGAGCGGTGTGGCAGTTCCTCAGAGCCGTGCGCGCCGAGTTGTCCGATCCGTTGACTCCGGTGCTGGCGCTCGGCTCGGCGGCCAGCGCGGTGCTGGGTTCGCCGGTCGACGCCGTGCTGGTCGGCTCGGTGCTCAGCGGCAACGCCGTGCTCGCCGCCAGCCAGCGCCTGCGCGCCGAGAGCCGCCTCAACGAGCTGCTGGCCCAGCAGATCCCGCCGGCCCGGAAGGTGACGACCGGCCCCGACGGCGCGCCGGTATACACCGACGTCGTCGCGGCGCAGCTGCGGCCCGGCGACGTGATCGAGGTGCGAACCCACGAGGTGGTTCCCGCCGACGCGCGGCTGATCGAGGAAGACGACCTCGAGGTCGACGAATCGACGCTCACCGGCGAGTCGCTGCCGGCGGAAAAGCAGATCGAGGCCACACCCGGCGTCGAGCTGGCCGAGCGCCGCTGCATGCTGTACGGGGGCACCACCGTCGTGGCGGGCTCGGCGGTGGCGCTGGTGACCGCGGTCGGCGCCGACACCCAGGAGCGCCGCGCGGCGGAACTGGCGTCCGGCGAGCTGCCCACCATCGGGCTGCAACATCAGCTGAGCCAACTCACCAACCGCGCGTTCCCGGTCAGCATGGCGGGCGGCGCACTGGTCAGCGTGCTGGGGTTGTTGCGCCGCACCGGGCTGCGCCAGGCGGTGGCCAGCGGCATCGCCGTCACCGTGGCGGCGGTCCCCGAAGGCATGCCGCTGGTGGCGACCCTCGCGCAAGCGGCGTCGGCGCGACGGCTGACAAAATTCGGCGCGTTGGTGCGCATCCCGCGCTCGGTGGAGGCGCTCGGCCGGGTGGACGTCGTCTGCTTCGACAAGACCGGGACGCTGTCCGAGAACCGCCTGCGAGTCGCACAGGTGCATCCACTGGCGGGATATTCCGCCGAGGACGTGTTGCGCTACGCGGCGCATGCGGCGCCGATCGCCAACGGCGCGCCGCAGGTGCATGCCACCGACCGGGCCATCATCGAGGCGGCGTTGGCCACGAACGGCTCGGCTCCCTCCGCAGAACCCGACGCCCACCTGCCGTTCCGTTCCGGTCGGTCGTTTTCGGCCTCGGTGTCGGGCGACGAGCTGACCGTCAAGGGCGCGCCGGAAGTGGTGCGGGCCGCTTGCGGAGACACCCGCCCCGGCATCGACCCGAGGGTGGCTGAGTTGGCGGCCGGCGGGTTGCGGGTGATCGCGGTGGCACGACGCCAGCTGACCCCGGAGCAGGCTCAGGCGGTGCAGGACGATGAGGACGCCATCGACGATTTGTGCGACGACGGATTGTCGCTGGCCGGGTTCGTCGGGCTTTCCGACACCCCGCGCCCCCAAGCGCCGGAGCTGCTGGCGAATTTGCGCCAGCGAGAGGTGGATATCCGGCTGATCACCGGTGATCACCCGATTACCGCCACCGCGATCGCTGCCGAACTGGGCATGCCGGTCACCCCGGAGCAGGTCATCACCGGCGCGCAGTGGGATGCCATGTCGCGCAAGGAGCAAGAGCGCGTCGTCGCCGAGCGGGTGATCTTCGCCCGGATGTCACCGGAGAACAAGGTGCAGATCGTGCAGACGCTGGAACGTGCCGGGCGGGTGTGCGCGATGGTCGGGGACGGCTCCAACGACGCCGCCGCCATCCGGGCCGCCACCGTCGGCCTCGCCGTCGTCGCGGGCGGCAGCGACCCGGCCCGCACCGCCGCCGACGTGGTGCTGGTCGATGGCCGCATCGAGGCGCTGCTGCACGCCATCGAAGAAGGTCGTGAACTCTGGCGACGGGTGCAGGCGGCGGTGTCGGTGCTGCTCGGCGGCAATGCCGGCGAGGTGGGCTTCGCCGTCATCGGCAGCGCGATCACCGGGCGCTCGCCGCTGAATACCCGACAGCTGCTGTTGGTGAACATGCTGACCGACGCGCTGCCGGCCGCCGCGCTCGCCGTGAGTCCGACGACCGGTTCGGGCGACCGCGACGGACGTGGTCCCGATCAGCGCGCGCTGTGGCGCGCGGTGGCGATCCGCGGCGCGACGACGGCGGCCGCCGCAACCGCTGCCTGGACCATGGCCGGCTTCACCGGCCGACCGCAGCGCGCGTCCACGGTGGCATTGGTCGCGCTGGTGGGTGCCCAGCTGGGTCAAACCGTGCTCGACTCGCACGCCCCGCTGGTGGTGTTCACTGCCGCCGGCTCACTGGTCGTGATGGGAACAGTGATCAGCATTCCAGGGGTCAGCCAACTGCTCGGCTGTACGCCGCTGGGGCCCGTCGCCTGGGCGCAGGGGCTGGGAGCAGCCGGAGTGGCAACCGTCGCGTTGGCCGCCGCGAACCGGCTGCTGTCTGATCGGCGCTCCGAGTCTGATCAGCCTGAGCCTGCTCAACCTCCACAACGCCGGCGCGCCACAGCACCGCGTACAACTCGATCACCGGAGCAGTCAGCACGCAAGCCAGCGCTGCGGCTAGTGGGTCAGCCAGAGCATCAGTCGTCGACATACGTCCGACACTGACGGCAGCACTCGGCGCGGCGGCAAATCCTTCGTTACGGAAAGGCAAATGATGGTGGAAAAGAAGTCGCGCCGCAGCACTTCCCAGCGCGTGGCGGTCGAACACGTTCGCGAAGGCGAAACGTTCTTCATCAATCTGCCTATGGTGGGACAGGTGGAAATTCCGCGGCCCGAGCAGCTGGCCTACTACGGCGGGCTGGCGGCATTGGCCGCATTTGAGCTGATCGACTGGCCCGTCGCGCTGGTTATCGCGACCGGACACATCCTGGCCAGTAACCACCACAACCGGCTTCTCGAGGAACTCGGCGAAGCCATGGAGGAGATTTAGCCTCGATCTTTCGTGAGTGAGCTCGGACCGGTGGTGTCTGGGCTGGCTTTGGTGTCGGGGTGTTTGGTGCGTGGGTGGTTGCCGGCGCTGTGTCGCCGGCTCTCCTGTGGTCCTTGGTCGTCGGTGCTGTGGGTCGGGGTCAGGCGAGTGCTACGAGGCGTTGGTGGCCGCTGGTGATCAGTTCGGTCCAGGGCCATCGCTTCGAGAGGCGCAAGATGCGGCGGCGGCTGGTGGTGATCAGACGCGCGGCGATGGACAGCAGTCGCAGTCGCAGGCGTTTGGGTTCCCAAGTTCGGGCGGGTAGGTCATGCCAGGCCAGTATCTGGGTCCAGGTGAGTAATTCGTAGGCCAGACAGGCTAATTCGAGCCAGATCTGGTTCTTGGCGAAGGCCTGTAGTGGCATGTTGGTCATCCCGGTGTCCTTGAGTCCGCGGATGCGGTCTTCGGCGCGAGCGCGCAGCCGGTGGCGGACCTCCAGATCGGCGATCCGGCCGCCGACGGTGTTGGTGGCGAACACGGTGATGCGCCAGCCGTCGTCGTCGGTGATGTGCAGCTGGGCGCCGGGGTGCGGGCGTTCGCGGCGGGCGATGATGCGCATCCCGGGCGGCCACCCGGTGAAGGTGGCCGGCATCCACCTGCTCAGCTCGGCGACCTGGGCGCCGGCGCGGGGGCGCCCGTCGGTATCCAGTGCGGCCCGCCAGGCCTGCTTGGGTAGCGCGGCCAACGCGTCTTGCACGGGTTGGCGCGCCGAGAATCCCACTGAGTAGGCCAACCCCAGGGTGGTGATGTGCCACAGCAGCGGCTGCACGCCGGCGCCGGAGTCGCCGCGCACCAGCACCCGCTCGCGCAGCGTTTCGGGCAGCTGGTCCAGTGCGGCGTCGAGTACCGTGATCTGGTCGGCGGCGGTGTTGGCGTTGGCCCGCCCGGGACGCAGCATGGCGGCCAGCGGCTCGCCGGTGCCGCCGTCGCCGTGGTCAACAAAGGCCAGAAGAGGGTGAAACCCGAAGCCACGCTTGAAGTTCGGCGTCGCACCTTCCTTCTCCGAGTGTGCGCTGATCAGGGTGGCATCCAGATCAATGATCACCGGGCCGGCAAGCGCGACCGGCGAGCAGTGACCCCAGACCTTGGCTCGCGCAGCAGCCCGTGCTCGGCGGATCGCGGTGATCACCGCCGCCGAATCCTCACCCAAGGTGTCGATGAGCCGGCTGATCGTAGGGTCAGAGGCCACCATGCCGAACAACTCCGGCTGGGCGCGCACCAGCGCAGCATCAGCCAGGCAATCACCGCCGAGCGCGATCGTCACCGCCAGATCCAGCACCGTCTTGCCCGGATCATGCATCGATCGCGCCAGCCGCCACGGCCTCAACACGCGTGAGAGCTCCTCGGACAGGCCGCTGACCTGGGCAGACTTCAACAACAACGCCGCACCGGCCGACGAAATCAACGACTCGCCGCCCGATTCAACACCAACTGCACCACAACGGTTACGCTTCACCTACGGAGTGCCTTTCAGCTATCCGGAAATTGGACCTTCGGCAAGGCCATTTTCCCTTGCTGGACAGGCACTTCCGTGCATCACACGCCGAACAATCACACCATCATCGACTCAACCACGAAAGATCGAGGTTAGCCCTCCACCACCCGGTCGAACCGCAGCGTGAGCCGCGTGCCCTGACTGGTGCGGGTGGTGTCGACGTGATCGGCGAGCCCGTTGATCAGGGTGAGCCCGCGTCCGCGCTGCAGGACGCGCAGGCTGGCCGAAGAATCCCCCGTCCACCGGCCGGCGTCACTGATGGTCGTGATGAC
Organism: Mycobacterium sp.; assembly: GCF_050700595.1. Classification (GTDB taxonomy): domain Bacteria; phylum Actinomycetota; class Actinomycetes; order Mycobacteriales; family Mycobacteriaceae; genus Mycobacterium. The sequence continues at coordinate 26,540 of NZ_JBOHHI010000058.1, read as the reverse complement.
GCTGTCGCCGTGCAGGAACGCCTCGATCGACACGGTGCTGCCCGGCTCATCGCGGCTGCCGTGTTCGACGGCGTTGGTGACCGCTTCCCCGGTGGCCAGCACGATGTCGGCAGCACGGCGCGGACCGGCCTCGATGCCGGTGAGCCAGCAGCCGAGCCGGTGCCGCGCGTCGGCGATACAGGCCGACGTGGCGGGCAACACGGTGACGAAACTGCGCGCCGTGCTGTGGGCGGCCCGTAACGCCAACACGACGACGTCGTCGGTGTAGCCGCCGGGTGGGCGCATCCGGCCGAGCAGTGCCGCGCACACGTCGCCCACCGGCAGATCCGCGCAGTGGGCGGCAGCGCCCTGCAGCCGCACGAATCCCTGATCGAGGGACTCCCCCGGTCGCTCGATCAGCCCGTCGGTGTAGAGCAGCACCAGGCTGCCCGGCGACAGTTCGCGGGTCGCGGTGTTGTGATGGCGGTGGTTTTCCCAGGCCGCCACCGGCGGACGGCGGCCGTCCGTCAGGAAGGCCGGCGACTGCCCGGGCCCCACTACCAGTGGATACGGGTGGCCCGCGCAGGCATAGCGGAGGTTGACGACTCCGTCGTCCCCGGTGGCTTCGGTGTCGATGACGACGTAGCTGACCGTGGCGCAGCGGGCACCGCGGACCGACGTTGCGTACCGGTCCAGTGCGGTGAGCACCGCGGCAGGATCGGGGTCGGTGAGCGCGGTCGCGGCCACGACGGCCCGCAGCCTGCTCATCACGGTCGCGGCCTGCAGGCCGTGTCCGACCACGTCACCGACCGATACGGCGACCTGTCCCGGGCGGTCCAACGGGGTGACCAGATACCAGTCGCCGCCGACCCGCATCGCCTCGCCGGCCGGTTGATACACCGCGGCCACGACGGCGGCGGTCGACCCGCGGTCCAGATCGAGCAGGTGCTCTTGGAAGTCGACCGCGATCCGGTGTTCACGTTGCATGTTGCGCATCCGGTCGACGGCCGATTGGGTCATCTCGGCAATACGCGCGGCCGTACCGAGTTCCGCGGGATCGAACTGTCGCGGCGTGGGCCACAACAACCCCAGAGAACCGATGACGCGTCCGTCATGGCCGCGCAACGGCTGGCTGATGCATGCCCGCACGCTGTATGCCGTCGCCTGCACCACGTGCTGGTAGCGCTGGTCGAGGCTGAACGTGTCGGTGACGACCATCGGCTCACCGGTCTTGATGACGTCGACCGGCACCAGCGGCGTGTCCAGTGCGACCACGTGGTAGCGGTCGCGGAATTCGGTGGGCACGAAACCGGCGTATTCGAACCGGACGTTTTTCTCTTCGGCGTCGAGCACACCGAGCGAGACGACGGTGCCATCGCCCGACAGCAGCGGACAATCCTGCAGCGCCTCGGCGACCGCGGTGACCGAATCGGCGGCCTGCAAAGCTGCGTTGAGCTGCGCAAAATCAAGAGCAGCGCGCGCCTGCACGTCACCGGCTTGCCGATTGGCCCGGTCGCGAGCGGTGGCGGACAATCGTGCGGCGAGCCGGTCGACCAGTTCCTGGGAGCGAAACGGTTTGGGCAGATAGTCGTCGGCGCCGCCGGCGTAGCCTTCGCGGACGGCCTCCGCGCCGGCCCGGGCCGACAGCATCAGGACCGGGGTGCCCGCCAGCTCAGGGTCGGCGCGAATGGCCGCGACGAAGTCGAACCCGTCGAGCAGGGGCATCATCACATCGCTCACCACGGCGTCGGGCCGAAGCTCACGGGTGGTCTGCAGGGCGGCCTCACCGTCGGCGACGAGGACCGTTCTCCAGTGCGGTGACAGCACCTGCTTCAGATGGGCGCGCATGTCGGCGTTGTCGTCGGCGATCAGCACCAACTCGCGACCGTCGTCGTCGGGCACAGCGCCGGTCGGCCGTGCTGCCAACCACTGACTGGCTTCGGCGACGTACGGGTTGTCGTCCAGTCCGGCCGGTGCGTGGTCGATAGGGGTGCCGGCGACCGACCGGGGCACACAGATGGTGACGGTGGTGCCACCATCGAGTTCGCTGTCGATTTGCAGGGTGCCGTGCTGCAGCTCGACGAGCCCGCGAACCAGCGACAGCCCGATCCCGGTGCCCTCCACACTGCGGCCGCGTGCGGTGTCAGCGCGGAAGAAGCGTTGGCCCAGCCGTTTGAGATCCGCCTCGGCGATGCCGATTCCGGTGTCGCGGATGCTGATCCCGCATCGGTCCGATTGCCCGGCTCCTCCTCGGGCCGCTGCACGGCCCGCATCGTCGCCGGGCGGGTCCGATTCATCGCGCACCTCAACCGAAATCGTGCCGTCCAGCGTGTATTTGACCGCGTTGGACAGCAGGTTGAGCACGATGGTTTCCCACATGGCCGGATCGATGTCGGCCAGCGCCGGGCGGCAGTCCAGGACGAGATCGAGGCCGGCCCGCTGACACAGTTCGCTGAACGACGACGCGATGTGCGCCGTCAGCGCACCGACATCGGTGCATACCAGATTGGGGGTCGCGCGACCGGCTTCGATCTGGGAGAAATCAAGCAACGAGTCGACCAGACGCAGCAGGCGCCGCGCATTCCGCCGCGCGGTGCGCAGCCGATGCGTCAGCAGCGCATCCGTGTGATCCTCGGACAGCGCATCGTCGAGCGGACCCATCAGCAGGGTCAGCGGGGTGCGGAACTCGTGGCTGACATTGGCCAAGAAGGCCGTCTTCGCTCGGTCCAGCTCGGCCAGCGCATCAGCTCGCTGTCGCTGCTGCGCATAGGAGACAGCCGAGACCAGCGCCGAGGTCAACTGGTCGGCCAGCAACTGAACAAAGCCGCGGTACTGGGCATTCAACGGGCAGCGCGGGTTCGTTCCGACGACGAGCGCCCCGGCGGCCGAGCCCTCCTCATCAAGCGGCACCACCAGTGCCTGATCCGGGCAATCGACACCCAAGACATCATCGATACCGTCGATGACCGACGCCAACTCGTCGACGGCGTGCGCCTCGGCCCGGGGTTGGCTCATCGGATCCCAATCGGTCAACTCCGAAAGCGTTCGCGGCAGCAGCGGCAGCACCGATGGCGTCGCGCCCCGTAGCGTGGGATCCCCGTCGCCGACGTACGCGGCGACGAAGGGCAGATCCGCCGGCTGGTCGGCGCAGACTGCGACCGCAGCCGCCACCGCGTCGTCGATCGTGCGAGTTTCCATGGTCGCGGATGCCACCGCATTGAGCAGGTGCAGGCGTCGTTCGCTCAGCACCCGTTCGGTGGTTTCGGTGACCGCGCAGAAGATCCCGTAGACGTCTCCGCTGATGTCTAGCAACGGGCTATAGGTAAACGTGAAGTACCGTTCCCGCCGGCGATCACCGGTCATGATCGGCAGCATCAAGTCGGCGGACCAGGTCGCCTCCCCGCTGGCGATGACACCGGCGAGCATCGGATGGATCGATTCCCAGATGTCCCACCACACGTACCGGGCGCGCTGGCCCAATGCGGCCGGGTGCTTGTCGCCCAGCATTGGAATGTAGCCGTCGTTGTACACCAAAAACAGGTCCTCGGCCCCGAACCACAACACGATGGGAAACCGCGACGTCAACGCGGATGCCACCGCGCCACGCATCTCGGCCGGCCACTCCGTCGGTGGACCCAACGGGTGCGCGGCCCAGTCGAATTCGGCGAACAGCCGACCCATCTCACCGCCCAGCGCGACCGCTGCGGCGAGGTCGGGTGGCAGGGTCAGTGAGTCGGTCACGGTCCCTTCTCGGGGCGTCCCTGCGCGTCGGCCTGCGTGGGATAGAGCTGCAGGACGTTGTCCAGGTCCGTCACTTCGATCGGGCGAATCACCAGGTCGTTGTCGGCAACCACCCGTACCGATACCCCGGCTTCGATCCCTTGCCGATGGCAATCGAGTATCGCGTTCAGGCCCGCGCTGCCGAAGTAGGTCAACGCCTGCAGGTTGATGATCAGCAGTCGCGCCGGATGGGCCGTGGCCTCGTGCAGCGCGGTACCGAGCTGCGAAACGAGCTCGTGGACGGTGCTAGAATCCACCTCGCCCTTGGCGCGTACGACGACCGCGTCTGAAAGAACCTCGCAGTCGACCGCCAACAACTTCATCGGTTCACCCGCTTCGATACGTCCGGCCTTGGCGGATCGAGCCTAACGTGACCACCGGCCTAGGTGTCGGGGTCGGTGGGCAAACGTTGATGGACTGTCAGCAACAGATGATCGAACGCACTTTGGACTTCCGCCGACGGCGGCGGCAGGGTCACCACGTCGGTGACCAACTGCGCGGCCAGCGCTCGCAGCTTGGTGTTGGTCTCCTGCGAGCGCCAGCGCAGCACACCGAAGGCTTGATCGGCATTAACCCGGTAGATCGCCATCAGCACACCCTTGGCCTGTTCGATCACTGCGCGAGCCTCGACCAAATCCGGCAAGGCTTCGTCGAGAAGGTCCTGACGGGTCTCGTTGAAGGTGTCGGTGAGGTCGATGTAATAACCCTCGGTTCCCACCACCGCACCGGTCTCGTCGGTCATCCGGTCAGCGACCACGATCGCGTCGTGCACCCCGCCGGCGGTGTCGACGAACCGGTGACGGCTGGAAAACGACTGCTTCGAATACAACGCGCGGTCGAGAAGCTCCTGGACGTGGGCCCGGTCGTCGGGATGCTTGTGGGATAGCAATAGTTCCGTCGTCGGTACCACCGACCCGGGCTCATAGCCGTGCATCCGAGCCACCTCGTCGGACCATTCCCAGCGCTGACCGACGAACCAGAACCGGAACGTACCCACGTTGGCGGCGTGCTCGGCGCCGACGGCCACTGGTTGCGCATGCACGGTAGAAATCATTCCACTCTCGAGTTAACTCGGGCAACGGGGGCAACCCGCTGTCGGCTCTCATTACCTTTGGTTCTGCACACCGGCGTCGCGCTGCGCTAGCGTGAGGGGTCTGGCGACGATGCAGTGGGGTCCCCGCGAAGCTGGGGATGCGCAGATGAGGAGGAGCCGGACGATCGAGTACCGCCCACCAATCCACGCGGGAGCGTACGCCCAGTGCGCTGAGAGGACGGCTCGGGGCCGTCGACCGTACGAACCTGACCGGGTAATGCCGGCGTAGGGAGATGACACATGACCGTAACTGTCGAACCATCCGTGACCACCGGCCCGATCGCCGGCAGCAGCAAGATCTACCGCGAGCTCGACGCCGTCCCCGGCGGACCCGCCGCCAAGGTGCCGTTCCGGCGGGTGAACCTGACCAACGGCGAACACTTCGACCTCTACGACACCTCCGGGCCCTACACCGACCCGGACGCGGTGATCGACGTGCACCGTGGGCTGTCGCCCCGCCCGGGCGTGCTGCGCGACCACGGCACGCAGCTACAGCGGGCGCGCGCCGGAGAAATCACCGCCGAGATGGCGTTCATCGCGGCACGCGAGGACATGCCCGCCGAGCTGGTGCGTGACGAGGTCGCCCGTGGCCGCGCGGTGATCCCGGCCAACCACAACCACCCCGAGAGCGAGCCGATGATCATCGGCAAGGCATTCGCGGTCAAAGTCAATGCGAACATCGGCAACTCGGCGGTGACCAGCTCGATCGCCGAGGAGGTCGACAAGATGGTGTGGGCCACCCGTTGGGGGGCGGACACCATCATGGACCTGTCCACCGGCAAGGACATCCACGAAACCCGCGAGTGGATCCTGCGGAACTCACCGGTGCCGGTCGGCACCGTGCCGATCTATCAGGCGCTGGAGAAGGTCAAGGGCGACCCGACCGAGCTGACGTGGGAGATCTACCGCGACACCGTGATTGAGCAGTGCGAGCAGGGTGTCGATTACATGACCGTGCACGCCGGGGTGTTGCTGCGGTATGTGCCGTTGACCGCCAAGCGGGTCACCGGCATCGTGTCCCGCGGCGGCGCGATCATGGCCGCCTGGTGCCTGGCGTATCACCAGGAGTCGTTCCTCTACACCAACTTCGAGGAACTGGCCGACATTTTCGCCCGCTACGACGTGACGTTCTCACTCGGCGATGGTCTGCGGCCGGGGTCGATCGCCGACGCCAACGACGCCGCGCAGTTCGCTGAGCTGCGCACCCTGGGCGAGCTGACCAAGATCGCCAAAGCTCATGGCGCCCAGGTGATGATCGAGGGACCCGGGCATATTCCGATGCACAAGATCGTCGAAAACGTGCGGCTGGAAGAGGAGTTGTGCGAGGAGGCCCCGTTCTACACGCTGGGTCCGCTGGCCACCGACATCGCCCCGGCCTATGACCACATCACCTCGGCGATCGGCGCGGCGATCATCGCACAGGCCGGCACCGCGATGCTGTGCTACGTGACACCCAAGGAGCATCTGGGGTTGCCGGACCGCAAGGACGTCAAGGACGGGGTGATCGCCTACAAGATCGCCGCGCATTCGGCGGACCTGGCCAAGGGTCATCCGCGGGCTCAGGAACGTGACGACGCGCTGTCCACCGCGCGGTTCGAGTTCCGCTGGCACGACCAGTTCGCGTTGTCGTTGGACCCCGATACCGCGCGGGAATTCCACGACGAGACGCTGCCGGCCGAACCGGCTAAGAGCGCGCACTTCTGCTCGATGTGCGGGCCGAAGTTCTGCTCGATGCGCATCACCCAGGATGTCCGCGACTACGCCGCCGAACATGGGCTGGAGACGGAAGCCGACATCGAAGCTGCACTGGCCGAGGGAATGGCCGAGAAGTCGCGCGAGTTCGCCGAGCACGGCAATCGGGTGTATCTGCCGCTGCCCCAGTGAATTACCTGCCGCTGGCACCGCCAGGGGCAACACCGCTGCGGGTTCTGGCCATCGCCGGATCGGACTCCGGCGGCGGCGCAGGCCTCCAGGCAGATATCCGCACCTGCACCCTGCTCGGCCTGCATGCATTGTGCGCGGTGACCGCTGTGACAGTGCAGAATTCGGTGGGAGTCCGGGGTTTTCACAAGGTTCCCGGAAACGTGATCGCCGCCCAGATCGAGGTGGTGTGCCACGATATCGGGCTGCAGGCCGCCAAAACCGGCATGCTGGCGTCCACCGAGATCATCTTTGCCGTCGCCGGCGCATGGCGCGACCACGGCAAGGACGTGCCGCTGGTCGTCGACCCGGTCTGCGCGTCGATGCACGGCGACCCACTGCTCGACCCCAGCGCACTGGATTCGCTTCGCACCGAACTGTTTCCACTCGCGACGCTGGTGACACCCAACCTGCACGAGGTGCGGCTACTCGTAGATATAGACGTCATCGACTCGAAATCGCAGGCCGAGGCTGCCCGTGCCCTGCACGCGCTCGGCCCGAAGTGGGCGCTGGTCAAGGGCGGGCATCTGCGCGATTCGGCCCGCAGCACCGATCTACTGTTCGACGGCAACGACTTTCGCGAGTTCGGGTCACCACGGGTGGACACCATCGACGACCACGGCTCCGGCGACACACTGGCCGCCGCAACAGCCTGTGCGCTGGCGCACGGCTACCCTGTTCCGGATGCGGTCGCGTTCGCCAAGGATTGGGTGACCGAGTGTCTGCGCGCGTCCTACCCGCTCGGCCACGGACACGGCCCGGTGTCGCCGTTGTTCCGGCTGTCATGAGCCTGCGCCGGCGACGATGCAGAGCGCAGCGATGAGGAGGAGCGGCGCACATGAGCTTGAGCCGGATCGCCGGTATCGCGCATGAACCAGCCGGCACCCCGGCCGGTGTGGTGGTGTTGACGCATGGCGCCGGAGGTAGCCGGGAATCAGCGTTGCTGCGAGGGGTTTGCCAGGAATGGGCGCGGCGCGGCTGGCTGGCGGTGCGCTACAACCTGCCGTATCGGCGACGACGGCCCACCGGTCCGCCGTCGGGTTCCGGGACTACCGACCGCGCCGGCATCGTGGAGGCGATAACCGTCTGCCGCGGGCTTGCCGACGGCCCGCTGATCGCCGGCGGACACTCTTACGGTGGCCGGCAGACCTCCATGGTGGTGGCGGAGGGCCAGGCGATCGACCTTCTTAGCCTGTTCTCCTATCCGGTACATCCGCCCGGCAAGCCGGACCGCGCCCGCACCGAACATCTGCCGGGCATCACGGTCCCGACCGTGTTCGCCCACGGCACATCGGATCCCTTCGGCACCCTCGACGAGCTGCGCGACGCCGCGGCGCTGATTCCCGCGCCGACCGAGATCGTCGGGATCACCGGGGCCCGACACGACCTGAGCTCGAAGACCCTCGACGTGCCCGCGTTGGCAGTCGACGCCGCACTGCGGCTGCTGGGCTGAGGTCGGTTTTAAACATTGGACACGCCGGCCTCGACGGTATCTGCGACGTAACCCGATATCATTGAGTCACAAGTCCACCAACAGCAAACTTACCCACCCGTCAGGGACGGTTTTTCTATGACTGCGGAGCAATACGATGTCGTCATCGTGGGGGCGGGTTTCGGCGGCATCGGCGCGGCGATCCAGCTCACCCGGCTCGGCTACGACAACATCGTCATCCTGGATCGCGAGGCCGACCTGGGCGGAACCTGGCATGTCAACCGCTACCCCGGCCTGGCCGTCGATGTCCCGTCGACCACCTACTCGTACTGGTTCGAGCCCAACCCGTACTGGTCACGGCTGTTCGCGACCGGACCCGAGCTCAAACAGTACGTCGACCATGTCGCCGACAAGTACGACGTCCGCCGCCGCATGCGGTTCAACACCCAGGTGGAGGGCGCCCGCTGGGACGAGGAAACGCGGTTGTGGCAGGTTGCGCTGGCCGACGGCGAGACGCTGACCACACGCTTTTTGATCACCGCCACCGGCTTCCTGTCACAACCGCACACCCCGGATATCCCGGGTATCGCCAGTTTCGCGGGCAAGGTCATCCACACCACGGCGTGGGACGACAGCTACGACTTCGAGGGCCGTCGCGTCGGCTTGATCGGCACCGGAGCCACCGCCATCCAACTCATCCCCGAGCTGGCAAAGACCGCTGCCGACTTGACGGTCTATCAGCGCACCGCGATTTGGATAGCTCCCAAGGTGGACTTCCGGATCTCCCCCGCCGTGCAGCGGCTCTTCGCCCGGGTGCCGCTCACCCAGCGGGCGCTGCGCTGGGCGACCGACAACCTGCTCGAGTTCATCACCGTTACCGGCGTGCTGAACTACCGCTACTTACGGCGGTTCTCCGTCGGCGGGATGGATATATGCAAATTTCACCGGTTCGTGCAGATTCGGGACAAGGAACTGCGGCGCAAACTGACGCCCGACTACGACATCGGTTGCAAGCGGCCCAGTTGGTCCAACAACTATTACCGCAGCTTCACCAAACCGCATGTGCATCTGGAGACCAACGGCATGCAATGCATCGAGCCCGATGGCATTGTCACCGATGACGGGCACAAGACCGCCATCGATACCTTGGTACTGGCCACCGGCTTCGACTTGTGGGACGCCAACTTCCCCGCCATCGAGGTGGTGGGCCGGCAAGGCCGCAACCTGGGGAAGTGGTGGCGGGAGAACAGGTTCCAGGCCTACCAAGGCATTTCCATCCCGTACTTCCCCAACTACCTGGGCCTGGCCAGCCCATACGCCTTCGCCGGGCTGTCGTTCTTCAACACCATGGAATACCAGATGCGGCACATGGATCGGCTGTTCGGTGAGGTCAAGCGCAGGGGCGCAACCACATTCGAGGTGACCGAGGAGGCCAATACCCGCTTCCTGGATCGGATGACCCGGCGCCTGGACAACTCGGTGTTTTACGCCGGTGACTGTGCCACGTCGCGGTCGTATTACTTCAACCACAGCGGCGAGGCGACACTGCTGCGGCCCACCTCGGTGCGCAACGCGATACGCGACGGCTCGCGGTTCCCGTTGGACGACTACGCGATCGCCTGAGGAGCGACGTGTCTCGGAAAAGCAACCGCTTCGCCCGGTTCTCCGGTTTGGCTTTGGCCGGGGCCGGGGCTTCCCACTTCACCAGCCCGCAACTGTGGGAGCCGATCAGCAAGCCGGTATTCCCGCGTGCCACTCGCCAGCACATCTACACCAACGGCGGTATCGAGACCATGCTGGGCCTGGGCTTCAGTTCCCGGCGGACCCGCAGCCTGGCGATCGTCGGGTTGATCGGCTACCTGGCCTACCTGGTCGGCACCGTTATTCGCAGCGCCCAAACAGCGTAGCCCGCATCAACTTTCGCACGCATGCTTGCGAGTAGGCGGAGTTGTCGGCGGACCCCTCCCCCGCAACGTCATAGTGCACCAACCGCCCCACGTCGACCACCAGTGCCATCGCCGCGTGCACCAGGAACCGCGCCTGCGTCGCGGTCAGCGCTGGTCGCGCCGAGAGCAGCAGCCGCATCCAGGAGTCGATCGTTGACCGCTGCACACTGCGCAGCAACTCCTGGTCGGCCGGGGTCAGGTTGACCGCCTCGGTGTAGTAGATCGCGGCCAGTTCGGGATTGGCGAACGACGTCGCCACGAAGGCCTCGATGAGCATGATCAACATCTGTCGCGGCTCGGTCAGGTCGCTGAGGACTGCGGCGAAGTGACCCGCGACCCGGTCGGCCGCCCGCACCAACCCGGTGCTCAGGATCTCGCACTTACCCGAGAAGTACCGGTAGATAGCCGATACCGGGATGCCGACCGCCGAGGCGATCTGGGCCATGCTGGTCTCGGGGTAGCCGTGGTGGTTGAACAGCACCATCGAGGCGTGCAGTAGCGCTTCGTAGACGCCGGTGTCCGCGGCGAAAATCCGCCAGACCGGCGGGCGGGTGACGACGTCGTCCGGGTGCGGAAGTTCGGTGGCGAGTAACGCAGCGGCGGCCTCGGCCATCAGCGTGCGAATCTCGTCGGCCGGCAGCCGGACGTGGTGGTCGACGATGCTGCCGACGATGCTGAGTAGTCCCGACGAAAGCATCCAGCGCTGCGACGAGGTCAGTGTCGGCCGGAGCGCGGTGAGCGGTCGTTGAATGCGACGGTTGACCGTCCGCAGTTGATCTTTCAGTGTGGACTCGTCTTCGCCATGCAGGTAACGAGCCTGCCACCGGTACAGGCCGCCGGACTCGCGATTGACCAGGGTGACCTCGATCAGCGCATCGACCAGTCGGTCCAGCGTTGCGGCCGGGTCGACAGCTGAGGTGTCCGAGGGGTCGGCATCGGCGAAGTCGGTGCAGTCGACCAACTGGTGACCGAGCGCCAGCACCGCCCCGCGGAACAAGTCGTACTTACCCGGGTAGTGGCGGTACAGCGCCGCCGCGGAGATCCCCACCCGGGCTGCGATGGCTTCCATGCTGACCGCGTGATACCCCAGCGCGCTGAACTCCTCGGCAGCGGCCCGGGCGATCTGCGCCTTGCGGTCTTTCGGCCGCCGCCGCACCTCGGCTGTCGTCACCGCCTCACCCTAACCTCAGATCCGGCTCCGGAAAAACATACCGGTCTACCAGAATGTCCATTAACATAGTAAGGGTCGATGCAGCCTGGGGGGTTGGTGTCGAAAGGAAATCGCACATGCTGGCAAGGGTTCGCCAGGTTCTTGGCTTCCAGCTCACCATCGCCGAGCTGATCGGACTCGGGCTGATCATGGGAACCCCGTATTTGCTGGTCGGACTGGTCTGGTCGACGACCCATACCGAGCATTTGCACCAGATGCACGGCGCCGACCTGGTGGTGTCATTCCTCGGGTCGATCGTGTCGTGGCCGGTGCTGTTGTTCGCCGACGTGTGCATGACATGAGCGCCGATACCCGCATTAACATCACCCGGCGCACCCCGCGCTGGGACTCGTACCCGGCGACGGTGGCCGATGCGATGGACTTCTGGTCTTTCGCCGCCGGCGCCGCCAACGTCGTCATGCAACTGTCCTGGCCCGAGGTTGGTTATGGCGTGGTCGAGAGCAAGGTGGAATCCGGCAGCCTGATGAAACACCCGTGGAAGCGGGCCCGCACCACCTTCAGCTATCTGGCGGTGGCTGTTCTGGGCAGCCCGGAAGACCAGGCCGCCTTCCGCGACGCCGTCGACGTCGCGCATCGAGAGGTCCGCTCCGGACCTGATAGCCCGGTGCGCTACAGCGCTTTCGACCGTGATCTGCAAATGTGGATTGCGGCATGCCTTTTCGTCGGTATCGAAGATACCTACCAGCTGCTGCGCGGCAAGCTGACCGATGAGCTCGCCGAGCACTTCTACCGGTCAGCGTTCACGCTGGGTACCACTCTGCAAGTCACCGAGGACCAATGGCCGCCCACCCGTGCGGAATTCGACCGGTACTGGGACAGCGCGTGCCGCCGCGTCGCGATCGACGACGCGGTGCGTGGATATCTGCAGGATCTGATCAACCTGCGGATGGTCACTCCGCTGCTGCGACCCTTCGTCGCGCTGCTGCGGTTTCTGACCGTGGGGTTCTTGGCGCCGGTGTTCCGGGAAGCTCTTCAGGTCGACTGGACACCGGGTCAACAGCGCCGGTTCGAATATCTGTTCCTGCTGGTGTCGTTCGTCAATCGGTTCTTGCCCAGGTTCATCCGCCAAGGCGGGAGTTACGTGTTGCTGGCTGACGTGCGCAGACGAATTCGCCGGCGCCGCAAGCTGCTTTGAGAGGACGTGAAAGGAGCACAGTGAAGAATCACCACCTGTTGCTCGGTATCGCCGGCGCACTCCTGGTACTGATCGGACTTCTGGCGCTCTGGTGGCCGGTCTTTTTGAGCCAGTACGACCAGTACGGCATCCAGATCGGTTGTGGGAGGGGTTACACCGCAAACACCTCGCAGGCCGCTCAGGCGGGCAGCGACGGTCTGGTCGCACAATGCGGCACCGCATTGCTGATTCGCCGCCTATGGGCGATCCCGATGACCGTCGCCGGGTGGATAGTCCTCACCGCCCTTGTGACGGGCTGGCTGCACCACGCCCCCAAGCCCGAGATCGCCGAGACAGAGCGCGTCTGATCGCTATCCCACGCGTGGTACGTGATCAAGACGGCGCGATCACGGCCATGCCGGACTCCCCGGCGGCCTCGCGCATCCGGTCGTCGTACGTGCACAACCGGCCGAGATCGACGCCGAGCCGCTGCGCTGTCGCCAGGTGAATGGCGTCGAGCGTGCGCAACTCGAATGGCAGGAGTCCACCGGCGAGTTCGAGCACCCGATTGTCGATGCGAATCAGGTCGAGATCAGCGAGCGCCCGGCGTCCGGCTTTCCGCGCTGATCCCCCCTTGTCGAGAAGAGCTCGCATGACCTCGGTGCGCGCCAGGGCACGAGTCGAGATAGATGGCCGCCATCAACCCTCGCGTTCACGCAGGCGCGCAAGCGTCACAGACGGCAGCTCAACGCCTGGTTCGAGTTCGAACGGTTCCGGCAGATCATCGAAGTCGTGTGTCGCAGGCTCGATCTGGCCGCTTGCCAGCATCTGTTCGTAGGGACCGCCCTCTGGCATCGGCGAAAGCAGGGCGACAGGCCTACCGCGGTCGGTGATCTCGATCGTCTCGCCGGCCCCGACGCGCCGGAGGAGTTCGCAGGCCCGCTGACGGAGCTCACGGACACCGACCGAAGCCATGTGCTAACTGTCGCACACTAAAGCTGCCGGCCGATGCGCGTCTATTTGGCCCGCCGGCCCGCGGACTCCTTGGTCAAAGCGGCGCTCAGTCGTCGGGTCGCAGCAGCGAGCTGCTCCCCCAGGCGGGTGACCGCCGCGCCGCTCATCGGCTCTGCGCTGGGGACCAGGCTCAGCATCAGGGCGATGCGGCGCTCGGGTTCCAGCACCGGGGAGTCGACGTGGCTCACCTCGTAGGTGCGGTCCGGGGCCAGGCTGACGGGGAACCACTCCTCCCGGTGGACCAGTTCGTCGGTCAACGCCTGCGCCAGCTGGCTCAGCCGGGTGGAACGTACCTCGGCACTACGCACGATCAGCGCCAGTTCCTGCAGGCGCAGATTGGGCAGGATGTGTAGACCGACCGCGTAGCCACGCCGCTTGGCAGCGGCCAGGGCCTGCCGGTAGCGATCGCGCACGTCCTCGGGCAGGGCGGCCAGCCAGCGCTCCCGAACATCTCGCGCGGCCCAGGCAATGATCGACGCCCCGTACGGCGGGCGGTGCGGGAACTGGGTACCGATCGGCATCGGGTGACCGCCGCCGCGACGGCTCCGGATCTGATCGACCACGGTGGAGTAGTCATCGCTTACCGAGAAGGCAATGCAGTGGGCGCCCGTCGCGGCCGACAGTTCGGCCATCGCGGGGCGGGCCAACAGCAGGGCCGGAAAGCGCCCCGCCGCCTCTCGGCCGAGGCGGACCAGCGCGGGACCGAGGTGGTAGGTCTTGCGAACCGGGTCGCGCAGCAGCCAGCCGGCCCGGAGCAGTTCTGACAGCATCGAGTGGCAGCTGGCCTTGTGGACGCTCAAGTGGCGCGACACCTCGGCCAGTGTCATCCCCAAGCTCCCGTCGGCTGCCAGATGCTCGAACAGGTTCACGACCCGTTCGGTCTGCGGGGAGGGACGCGGCGCCATCGGTCCGGATTGTAGTCGCATAATGCGACCTCTTGAGTCGACATACGCGACCATGTGACCATTGCCCTTGATGAAAGACCTTCAAGGCAAGGTGGCGGTCGTAACCGGCGGAGCCGGGGGCATCGGCCAGGCCATCGGCAGGCGTTTCGGCCAGCAGGGCATGAAGGTGGTGCTGGCCGACGTCCTCGCCGAACCACTGGACGACGCGACCCGGGCACTCGCGGGCGAGGGCATCGAGGTGGCCGGCGTGCTCACCGACGTCACCGACTATTCCTCGGTCGAGTCGCTGGCCAAGGAGGCGCTCCATCGCTTCGGCGCGGTGCACGTGGTGTGCAACAACGCCGGTACGGGCGGGGTCTCCGAGGGCTACATGTGGGAACACGACCTGGCCGACTGGCGCTGGGGGATCGACGTCAACGTGTTGGGTGTCATCCACGGCATCAAGGCTTTCGCGCCCATCCTGCTCGAGCAGGGCGACGGACACATCGTCAACACCTGCTCGGGCAACGGCGGGTTCGCGCCGATCGCCCGGGGCGCCATGGGCGGACCGGCAACGGCGGTCTACCCGATGACCAAGGCCGCGGTGCTCTGCCTGACCGAAAGCCTCTACACCCACCTGGAGATGACCGGAACGCGGGTTCGGGCGCACGTCCTTTTCCCCGGCGGCTTTTTGAACACCGGCATCTGGGAGTCGTGGCGGCACCGGCCGGAGCGCTACGCCGCGACCCAGGAACGTCGCACCCCCGACCAGACACTGGTAAAAGTTGTGGCCCGCTTCGAGGCCGCCGGCGCACGTGTCGAGTTCACCCCGCTCGAGACGGTCGCTGACCAGGTGGTGGACGGAATTCGGGCGGACCGCTTCTGGATGATGGGCCCACCCACACCCGCCGAGGAGGTCGTGAGCCGCAAGGCGGCGTCGATCCTCGCTCGCGGCACCCCCGACTACCTGGTCGACGTCCTCGCCCAGCATGCCGGGAGCGAACCGGAAACCGAAGGAGGAAACCGTTGAGCACCAACGTAGTTCGTTATGGTCCTCGCCCACCCGAGGCGCAAGTCGACCACGAGATCGACGCCACCAAGGCGCCCATCGCCACCGAGGCGGTGACCGTCACGTACCTCACCGATCCGGAGATTGTCGCGACCGTGCTGCCCAAGCCGCTGGAGCCGGCGGCCGAACCACTGGTGCGAGTCCAGCTGCAGCGGGTCCGGATAGCGGGCATGCCGCCGTTCGGGTCGGCGGTGTTTTCGGTGACCGCGCAGCACGGTGAACTCCAGGGCGACTATCCCCTCTTCATGCCGCAGTCCACCGAACAGTCGGTGACGGGCGGGCGCGAAACATTCGGCGAGCCAAAGAAACTGGCTCACATCGAGGTGGAACGCGACCGCGATCGCGTCACCGCCACCGTTGATCGGCTGGGCTATCAGCTCATCAGAGTGCACGGCCAGATCACCGGCCCGGCGGAGTTGCCGCCCGACCAGATGAACACCGAGTTTTACTTCAAGTTCCTGCGTGCCCCCGACGGCAGCGGCATCACCGACCCGCACCTGGTCTACGGCGAGTACCACCGGCACTACGAGCTGCTGGAGAGCATCGACGGCACCCTCGAGTTGGGCGAGTCGCCGTTGGATCCGGTGGCCGACATCGTGATCCGCCAGATCAGGTCGATCACCTGGTGTCGCCGGCGCACCGTCCAGGTGGGGCGGATCGCGGCGCGGGTGCCGCAGGACTGGCTGCTGCCGTACGTGCACCAGCGCTACGACGACGTGGCCCTGCTCGCGGCCCCCAGGCCCGAGCCGGCGCGGGCATAGCGCATGGATCGCTACACGGTCATTTCGGCGGACTGCCACGCCGGCGCTGACCTGCTCGACTACCGCGAGTACCTCGATCCGCAGTACCGCGACGAATTCGACGGCTGGGCAAAGACATACGTCAACCCGTTCGGCGATCTCACCGAGCCCGACGCCGAGCGAAACTGGAACAGCGACCGACGCAACGCTGATCTGGATTCCGAAGGCATCGCGGGGGAGGTGATTTTCCCCAACACCGTGCCGCCGTTCTTTCCCCAGGCGAGCCTGGTCGCCCCGCCGCCGGAGACCGCCCGGGAGGTCGAGCTGCGCTGCGCCGGCCTGCGTGCGCACAATCGCTGGCTGGCCGACTTCTGCTCGTTGTCGCCCGAGCGGCGTGCCGGAGTGGGCCAGATCCTGCTCGAAGACCTCGACGAAGCCATCGCCGAGGTAGCGCAGATCGCCAAGCTGGAGCTGCGCGGCGGTGTGCTGCTGCCCGGAGTCGCCCCCGGTGCCGGCATCCCCCAGCTCTACGCCGAGCATTGGGCCCCGCTCTGGGCAGCGTGCGACGAGGCGGGCGTAGTGGTCAACCATCACGGCGGCAACGCCGGACCGACCCCGACCGACGGCTGGGGCAGCTCGTTCGCGGTGTGGGTGTACGAGACACACTGGTTTGCGCACCGGGCGCTGTGGCACCTGATCTTCAGCGGCGCACTGGATCGCCATCCGGACCTCACCGTGGTCTTCACCGAGCAGGGCGCCGGGTGGATACCGGCGACCCTCGACTCACTCGACGTCGCGGCGGCCCGTTACGCGCGACCGAACTCGGCGATCGCCCGCTTCGCCGGGCCCACCGCCGGCTCGCTGACCCACAAGCCCAGCGAGTACTGGTCCCGCCAGTGTTACGTCGGTGCCAGCTTCATGCGACCCGTCGAGTGTGCCGAGCGCCACCGAATCGGCGTCGACCGGATCATGTGGGGAAGCGACTACCCGCACTTCGAGGGGACCGCTCCCTACACCCGGGAGGCGCTGCGTCACACCTTCAGTGGCGTCAAGACCGCCGAGGTGGCGACCATGGTCGGCGGGACTGCGGCGGCCGTCTACGGCTTCGACCTCGAGACCCTCGCACCGCTGGCCGACCGCATCGGCCCGACCGCGGCCGAGGTCGCCGAGCCGCTGGCGGCCGTGCCCGCCGACGCGAGCAGCACCGTCTTCGAGCCCGACCCCATCCGTACCTGGTAGCGAAAGGACCACCGTGGACCGTTACGTCATCATCTCCGCAGACTGTCACGCCGAGCTCCCGACCGAGCGGTACCGCGAATACGTCGACCCCGAATACCGGGAGGACTTTGAGGTTTACCTGGCCGAGAAGGCTGCTGCGTCGCAGGCCGGCGGATTCATCGACGAGCAGTTCGCCGAGCAGTGGTTTGCCGAGCATGGTGACGGTATCGCCGGCGGATGGGATGTCGCGCTGCGGGACAAAGAGCTCGACGGCGACGGGGTAGTCGGCGAGGTCATCTTCCCCGACGCCGACGCCGTGAGCGGGGTCGCCGGGGCGCCGTTCGGGGCCGGCCTGGGCCAGTCGGGCGACCTCGACCCGGGGCGTGCCATGGCCGGGGCGCGGGCCCACAACCGCTGGTTGGCCGAGCTGTGCAGCCACAGCCCCGAGCGGCGGGCCGGGGTCGCGGTCGTGCCGATACTGGCGGACATCGACGCGGCGGTGGCCGAGATCACTCGAGCCGCAGAGTCCGGGCTGCGGGGCGGGATCCTGATCCCGGCGCGCTGGGTTGGCTACCCGCCCTACCACGACCGTCGCTACGACAAGGTCTGGGCGGCATGTCAGGACCTGCAGATGCCGGTACACACCCACTCCGGTCCCGCCCCGCAGGAGGAGTACGGAGAGTACCTGGGCATCTACGTGACCGAGGTGCGCTGGTGGGGGGCCCGGCCCTTGTGGTTCGCGTTGTGGTCGGGCGTGTTCGAGCGCTTCCCCCGGTTGCGCTGGGGGGTCACCGAGTGCGGTGCGTTTTGGGCCAACGACCTGCTCTGGCTGATGGACACGCGGTACTTGCGTGAGCACTCGGCCAAGAAGATGAGCCATCTGATGGAGGGCGATCTGACGATGCCGCCCTCGGCCTACTTCGACCGGAACTGTTTTATCGGGGCGACCACCACGGAGCGCAGAGAGCTGGCGCGGCGTTACGAAATCGGCGTGTCGAACATGCTCTGGGGCAACGACTTTCCCCATCCGGAGGGGACCTGGCCGCACACCCGCGAATGGCTGCGCCGCTCGTTCTGGGACGTCCCCGTCGAGGAGACCCGGCAGATGCTGGGCCTGGCGGCGGCCGAGCTGTACAACTTCGATCTGGGTGCTCTCACTCCGCTGGCCGAGCGCATCGGTCCGACCCCTGAGGACTTGGGCCAGGACGATGCGGTGAGCGTCCCCAAGTGGGAGGCGGCCCGCCAGGCCGGCCGCCACTGGCTGACGGGTGCGGAGCCGTTGCCCGACCTTGTGGAGAACTGAGGAATACCAGCCGGGGAATCGCCCGCCGGTCGGGTGCGAAGCCGAACCCAGCCCGTAACGCTCATGGTTTACCTACCGTGGTGGCCAGGGGCGGGATCGAACCGCCGACCTTCCGCTTTTCAGGCGGGAGTGGTTCGCGGGACAGCCCGTTCGTGCTGGCCAGGCAGGACGAACTGGGCCAGCAAGAGTTCGTTGTGCCACCGGTTCCGATACTGACGGCGGATAATCGGCGGACAGATTCGACGCCAACCAACGCGCTCGGCAGGCGCACCATCGCGCCGTCACGTATCGGGCTGACCCGACGGGCGCGCCGCGCAAAGAGCGCGCCCAACAGCTGGGTATGCCACTCCACCACACGACGGCTAGCGCGAGCGGCCAGTGGCCACCCACCCGAGCGGCCGCAAGCCGACGACGGTCGGCAGATCAGGATCACGGCGGCGACAAAACAAGAACCGCAACCCGGCAGAACAGGATAAACCTGTCAATAAATCAGGATCATTCAGTCGGCAAAATAGGAGTAGGATGTCGAATATGATGTTAGATGCTGCTGGTCACGAGCTGATTGAGCGGCATATGCTAGGACAGCTACGCGAGGTTGCAGAGTACACCCGTGTCGTGCTGATCAATGGTCCACGGCAGGCTGGTAAGACCACGCTACTCGAACAGCTCCACACCGAGTTGGGTGGATGGCTGCGTTCGTTGGATGTTGACGTCGAACGCGCGTCTGCGCGAGCCGATCCCGAGGGATATGTCATGTCCGCACCGCGCCCGACGTTCCTGGACGAGGTCCAGCGCGCCGGGGATGCGTTGATTCTGGCGATCAAGACGGCGACCGATCGTGACCGCCGGCCCGGACAGTTCTTCCTGTCGGGGTCGACCCGGTTCCTGACGGTGCCGACGCTGTCGGAGTCACTGGCCGGACGGGTAGCGATCCTCGACCTGTGGCCGCTATCTGTCGCCGAGCGGGCAGGGGTCCGGCCCGAGATCATTGCGCAACTGCTCACCAAACCCCAAACGTTCCTGGGCGTCGAGGCCGCGCCCGTCACGCGCCATGAGTATCTGCAGCTAGCCTGCGCCGGTGGCTTTCCGGAAGTTGTACAGCGGCCCGCGGGTCGCGCCCGCAGCCGGTGGTTCTCCGACTATCTACGCACGGTGACGCAGCGCGACGTGCGTGAGCTGAAGCAGATAGAACAGATGGAGCGCCTACCTCGGTTCATGCGCTATCTGGCCGCGATCACCGCGCAGGAGCTGAACCTGGCCGAAGCGGCGCGGGTCATCGGGGTCGACGCGGGGACGATCCGCTCGGATCTCGCGTTGTTCGAGACGGTCTATTTGGTGCACCGCCTGTCAGCCTGGTCGCAGAATTTGACCGCGAAGATCAAGAAGCGCTCCAAGATCCACGTCGTCGACAGTGGTTTCGCGGCCTGGTTACGCGGGCAAAGTGCCGACTCTCTGGCCAGGCCAACCGCGGAGGGTGCGGGCCCGATCATGGAAACGTTCGTGATCAACGAGCTGATGAAGTTGCGCGCGGCGGCCGATATCGAGATTGACCTATATCACTTTCGCGACCGAGACGGTCGGGAGATCGACTGCATCCTCCAGACACCAGACGGTCGCGTCGTCGGTGTCGAGGTCAAAGCCTCGACGACAGTGAACGTCCATGACTTTCGACACCTGTCATTCGCGCGTGACCGACTCGGCGACCAGTTCGTCACCGGCGTTGTCTTCTACACCGGTGCCCGGGCACTGCCGTTCGGCGACCGATTGATGGCTCTACCCATCAATCTCCTCTGGAACGGACAATCCGTCGCCGGCCTGTAGTCGCATACCCAATTGCCTTACGGCAACGGCAAGGTTGGAACGGCGCCGCGGGCCAAGGATCCATGGAGTGGGGCAGCCAGTCGTGGACATGATCGGTTTGCCCGCTTGTAAAGTCTCTCTGGCAGCTTCGTCGCCGCTTCACCGTGTCGTTATCGTCGCTGCCGCCTGGCAACCACCACAATCCCAGGATCGTGAACATGCAGCCGCGCCGTCGTCGTATGCGCAAGCCGGCCCGCTCGGACTCCGCGCGGCAGTGGGTTCGCTCCGGGGCCCAGGTCACCGTTGAGGCATATGGAAAGCGTTATGGCGTCGACCGATACACGGCACACGACGAACTCACCGCAATCGGGTTTCCGCTGCCAGCCAGCGCGGAGAAATGGGCGCAGCGACCACCGCCTGTGCCGCGCAAACGTCGCCGACGCACTGATGAGGTCGACGACGCTGACCCTGACTGGGTCTGGGCAGGTGACCGGCGAATATTTGTCGTCGGCTACACACCCGGCGGTGCTCCATTCGGCTGTTACGACGACGAGTTCACTGACTTCCCGTAGGCGTCGGCGTGGCTGCGTGGTCCGTCGTCCCTCGCCCGATAACCTGGCGCCGCGTCCCGCGAAAGAGGAACTGAATGCTGGTCCTGCACGGGTTCTGGTCCGCCTCCAACGGTCTGTGTTGGTGGGCGGAGGATTCCGCCCTCGCCGTGAAGAGCGCGAGCCAGGCGCTGCGCGCCGCCCGCCCGCATCCGTTCGCCGCGCGCGCCGACGTGATCGCCGGCATCCATGCCGGCAAGCCGGGTACCGCGGCTCTGCTGTTGCCGTCGCTGCGGATGGCGCCGCTGGACTCGCCGGAGCTGTTCCGGCTCACGCCACGGCCGATACCACGCACGGACCCGGCTCTGCTGCAGTGGACGGTTCCCGTGGTGTGCATCGACGCCGCGTCGGCGATGACCGCTCTCAACGAGCCCGCCGCCGATGTGCGCTACGGCGCGTCCGTGACTTACCTGGCCGACCTCGCGGCGTTCGCGCGGGAGCTGGTCGAGCGCGGTCGGATCCTGCCTGCGTGTGCGTCCGACGCGCATGGGCCCGTTGCGTTGTGGCGTCCGGTGCTCCAGGGCCCCGACATTGTGGCGATGCATTCGCTGATCGCCGCGTTGCCGCCGGTGTGCCGGGCCGAGTCGGGCGCACACGACGCGCACGCGCTCGCCACGTCGGCGCTGCACGCCTTGGTGGACGCGGCCGCGCGTGCGGCGTTGCCGAAAGGCATCGATCTGCTGCCGCCGCGACGTGGCCGTCGCGCCAAACGCGTGTCGGCCACCGAGGCGTGGTTGACGGCGTTGACTACACCGGACGGCCGGTTCGAGGCGGATCCCGGCGAGTTCGACACGCTGGTCGAGGCGCTGGCTCCGTGGGACGAGGTCGGGATGGATTCGCAGGGCCCGGCCAGGGCCACGTTCCGGCTGACCGAGAACGAGACGGATCCCGATGCTGAGGAGGCGTCGGGGTGGCGCTTGGAGTTCTTGCTGCAATCCGTGGCGGACCTCAGCCTGCTCGTTCCCGGCGAGCAGGCCTGGCACGACGACGGCGGCCTGCGCCGGTGGTTGGACCGGCCGCAGGAACTGCTGCTGGCCGAGCTCGGTCGTGCCGCCCGCGTCTACCCCGAGCTTGCCACTGCGCTGCGTACGGCTCGCCCGTCGGAGCTGTGCTTGGACACCGAAGGCGCCTACCACTTCCTGGCGATCGCGGCTCCGCTGCTCGACGAGGCGGGGTTCGGTGTTCTATTGCCGTCCTGGTGGGACCGCCGCCGCAAGCTTGGGCTCGCCCTGTCCGCGTACACCCCGGTCGAAGGTGTAGTCGGCAAGAAGAGCAGGTTCGGTCGGGATCAGCTGGTCGAGTTCCGCTGGGAGCTCGCCGTCGGTGACGACACCCTCACCGCTGACGAGATCGCCGCACTCGCCGAGACCAAAGCCCCGCTGATCCGGCTGCGTGGCCAGTGGGTGGCGGTGGATCCAGAGCAGCTTCGGCGGGGGCTGGAGTTCCTGGCGCGCGAACCCCCGGGGCAGGCGACCGCTGCCGAGATCCTCGTGCTGGCGGCCCGCCATCCCGACGACACCGACACCCCGCTGGAGGTCACCACGGTACGGGCCGACGGTTGGCTTGGCGACCTGCTCAGCGGCGGCGCGGTCGAATCGCTGCAACCTGTCGAGCCGCCGCCTGGATTCACCGCGACACTGCGCCCGTACCAGCAGCGTGGCCTGTCCTGGCTGACGTTCCTGTCCTCGCTGGGGCTGGGCAGCTGCCTGGCCGACGACATGGGGCTGGGCAAGACCGTGCAGTTGCTTGCCATGGAATCGCTTCAGCGCCACCAGGATCCGAATATCGGACCCACGCTGCTACTCTGTCCGATGTCACTGGTCGGCAACTGGCAACGGGAGGCTGCCAGGTTCGCTCCGGACTTGCGGGTCTACGCCCACCACGGCGGCACCCGGCTGTGCGGCGACGCGCTGCGCGAGCAACTCGCGGATACCGATCTGGTGGTTACCACCTATGCCACGGCCACCCGCGACATCGACGAACTTTGCGGACACGAGTGGAACCGGGTGGCGCTCGACGAGGCGCAGGCGGTGAAAAACAGCTTGTCCCAAGGAGCTAAGGCAGTGCGGCGGCTGGAGGCGGGACACCGGGTGGCACTCACCGGAACCCCGGTGGAGAACCGGCTCGCCGAGCTGTGGTCCGTCATGGACTTTCTCAACCCAGGATTGCTCGGCTCGTCCGAGCTGTTCCGGACGAGGTATGCGATCCCAGTCGAAAGGCACGGCCAGACCGAGCCGGCCGAGCGGCTACGCGCGATCACCCGCCCTTACATCCTTCGCCGACTCAAGACCGATCCCACCATCATCGATGACCTGCCCGAGAAGATCGAGATCAAGCAATACTGCCAGCTCACCACCGAACAGGCGTCGCTGTATCAGTCCATCGTCGACGACATGCTGGAAAAGATCGAGAACACAAAGGGAATCGAGCGGCGTGGCAACGTGCTCGCAGCGATGGCGAAGCTCAAGCAGGTCTGCAACCATCCGGCACAACTGCTCCACGACCGGTCTCCCATCGGCGCGCGGTCCGGGAAGGTCATAAGGCTCGAGGAGATCCTGGAGGAGATTCACGCCGAGGGGGACCGGGTGTTGTGCTTCACCCAGTTCACCGAGTTCGCCGAGATGCTGGTGCCGCACTTGGCTGCTCGCTTCGGTCAGGACGTACTGTATCTACACGGTGGCACCCCGAAGAAACGGCGGGACGAAATGGTGGTGCGCTTCCAATCCGGCAACGGTCCGTCAATCTTCGTGCTGTCGTTGAAGGCCGGCGGCACCGGTCTGAACCTCACCGCGGCCAATCACGTTGTGCACCTGGACCGATGGTGGAATCCCGCCGTCGAGAACCAGGCTACCGACCGCGCGTTTCGGATCGGGCAGCAGCGGACCGTGCAAGTGCGCAAGTTCATCTGTACGGGCACCCTCGAGGAAAAGATCGACGACATGATCGAAGAGAAGAAGGCGCTGGCCGATCTTGTGGTCAGCGACGGCGAGGGATGGCTGACGGAACTGTCCACCGGCGATCTGCGCAAGGTGTTCGCGCTGTCCGAGGGAGCCGTCGGTGAGTAACTGGTTCCCGCCGCCGTCCGGCCCACGTAACGTCGAGGGCGGACTGAGGGCCAGGAGCACGCGTGGAGCAATCGCCCAGACGTGGTGGTCCGAACGGTTCATCGAGGTGCTGGAAGACATCGGGATCGGCAACCGGCTGCAACGCGGCCGAAACTACGCCCGCAAGGGACAAGTGATCTCGATGGATGTGGGCCCGGGCTCGGTCACCGCGCAGGTTCAGGGCAGCAGGGCGCGCCCATACCGCGTTCGGATCGGGATCGCCGCGTTCGACAAGACGGAGTGGGCACAGGCCGAACGTGCCCTGGCTAGTAACGCCTGGTACACGGCGACGTTGCTCGCCGGGGAGATGCCCGACGACATCGAGGATGTGTTTGGCGCGCTTGGGATTTCACTGTTCCCGATGACCGCGCGGGAACTGTCACTCGATTGCTCCTGCCCGGACCATGCGGTGCCGTGCAAGCATCTGGCCGCGACGTTCTATCTGCTCGCCGAGTCCTTCGACGAGGACCCGTTCGCCATCCTTGCCTGGCGCGGACGCGAGCGCGAGGACCTGCTGGACAACCTACAGGCGGCCCGTTCGGGCGCCCCAGCTGCCGACGGGGCCGAGCTGCCGGGCCGACCGCTCGCTGACTGCCTCGACTCCTACTTCGCCAGACAGGCCGACACAAGCACGCCGAGCCCGCCGGCGACCTCGACGACGGCCCTGCTCGATCAGCTTCCCGATCTCACCATCGCGGTGCGCGGTCGGCGGCTGGCCGAGCTCCTGCGGCCCGCATATCTCGCGCTTGGGTGCGGTGGTCTGGGCGGACGCCGCGACTGATGCGGCAGCGAACGCACCGGCGCGCCTTCTTCCTGACGCCGCGTCGCCAGTAGGCAGCCGGCAGAAATCAATACCCCGGCCAGCCACATTGCACGCGCGGGTTCCAACACAATTATTCCGCTAACGGAACCATTGTGCTCATGGACAACGTCAGGAGCACACGGGAGGTGGCCAAGCACCTCGGTGTCAGCGAGCGTCGTGTTCGTGCGATGATCGCCAGTGGCCAGCTCCCCGCACAGCGCATGATGGGTCGCTGGATCATTCCCGCAGATGCCGTCTCCGCGTACCGCTCCAAGATCGTGGGACGTCCCATGGCGGAACGGTCGGTGTGGTCGGTGATGCAGCACCTGGCCGACGAGGAACCGAAGGCTGCGCTACCCGCGCGCCTGCGCAACCGCATCAAGGTCCTCGACGACGCCCCGGCCGCTCAGCAGCGCCTCCGGTCCTGGGTGTCCGCCCGCGGTAAGCCTGTGCGCGTCTGGGCGTTCAAGCCTGCTCTCGACCGGTTACAGGAGGATGACCGTGTCGTCGTCAGTGGTGACCGCATCGTCCCTCAGTTGGAACCGTCCGGCCAGCTCCGCGTCTACGCCAACGCCGCCGATGTGGACGATCTGATCGCCGACTACGGACTAAGGAGGGTCAACGGCGACAAGCTCCCGAATGCCATCGTGTGGGCGGTGTCGGACCTAGACGCCGTGCCGCGCAACCCCGCTAACGAGCATGCCGCCGCCGAGGTGGTCGCCGCGATGGACCTGCTCGACGAAGGCGACCCCCGCGCTGTCGGCATCGCCGAGGGGATCATTCGAGCGCGCGCGGGATGACCGCACGTGAGTCGCGAGAACCGCGCCAGACGGTGAGCATCAACGGGATCGCCGGTTCGATCATCCGGCCCGACGTCCACGCCGCGATGGTCCTCCAAGCTGCGGCCTATCACGCTGAGGTCGGGAAGCCCGCCGCCGAGCGCCATCTGAATGCTTACCCATCGTCTGACATCAATTCGAAATCCGCGCGCTGTCGACACCTGGTAGCCGCTGCTCGACCCAATGCCAGTCGATTCGCTCCTGTTCGAGCCGCACTCGTTCCCCCAATCCGTCCCCGACAAGTTCCGAATAGAGGTCCTGCTCGTCAGGCGTCAATCGTGTGAGAACCGACTTGGCCGGACGGTCTTCGGTCACCCAACGGTCGCGGTGGGCGAGCAGTGTCTCGCGGTCCATCAACACCGAGCGTGCTCGTGGGAGCCACGCCCGTAGACGGTCGAGAATGGCGAATCCGTGGGTATCGATATCTCCCCAGTACAGGATGTCGGCATCCGCCAGCCATCGCAGCCGGCCTACGCTGTCGACGTCGAAGCCCTTCCCCCAGATCACAACACCGTCGTCGGGGACCTCGACACTCAGATAGCTGATCTCGTTCTCGACGATTGTCGCCATTCGCGGCTCAACCCGCAGCTGTGCCAACTCCTCGGAGCGCACCGCCAGCTCGGTGAACGGAGCCGGGAGGCCCAGCGAGGGCGCGGGCCGCAGC
>NZ_JBOHHI010000057.1:0-17846 GCF_050700595.1 Mycobacterium sp. | reverse complement strand
TTACCTAACAGCTACCGTATCTTACTCCAGAGTAAGATACGGTTAACCCGCACTTCCCCTTCAAGTGAGGCTGCCGAGATGAACACTGTCCCTCCTGTAAACGGCTCCACGCCACGCCCGAAACGGGTCGGCCGAAAGACCGCTGTCGGGCTGCACAAGCACCGGCGGACTCCGACCGACATCGGGCTGGCGCTGATCACCCCGCTGGTCGGCCAGGAGTTCCTGGACAAATACAACCTGCGCGATCCGTTGAACCGCACCCTGCGCTACGGCATCAAGCAGGCCTTCTCCGCCGCCGGCGCGTCCACCAGGCAGTTCAACAAGATTCAGGGCATCGGCAAGGCGCCCGCCCGGCTCAAGGCCAGCGGTGCGGACTACTTCGACCTGACCCCCGACGACGACCAGAAACTGATCGTCGAAACCGTCGAGCAGTTCGCCGAGGAGATCCTGCGGCCCGCCGCGCACGACGCCGACGAAGCCGCCACCTATCCCCCGGACCTGATCGCCAAGGCCGCCGAACTGGGCGTCACCGCCGTCAACGTGCCCGAAGACTTCGAGGGCATTGCGGCGCAGCGATCCAGCGTGACCAACGTGCTGGTCGCCGAGGCACTGGCCTACGGCGACATGGGACTGACCTTGCCGATCCTGGCGCCCGGCGGCGTGGCCTCCGCATTGACCCACTGGGGCAGCACCGATCAACAGGCCACCTATCTCCAGGAATTCGCCGGCGAGAACGTCCCGCAGGCTTGTCTGGCGATCGCCGAGCCGCAACCGTTGTTCGACCCGACCAAGCTGAAGACCACCGCCGTACGGACCCCGGGCGGATATCGGCTGACCGGGGTCAAGTCACTGGTCCCGGCCGCCGCCGACGCCGAACTGTTCATCATTGCCGCCCAACTGAGCGGCGAGCCGGCGCTGTTCATTGTCGAGTCATCCAGCAGCGGCCTGACCGTGAAGGCCGACCCGAGCATGGGTATCCGCGCCGCGGCGCTGGGCCGGATCGAGCTGGACAACGTGTCGCTACCGGTGAGCGCCCGCCTGGGCGAGGACGACGCCACAGATACGGACTACTCGGAGGCACTCGCACTGTCGCGGTTGGGCTGGGCGGCACTGGCGGTCGGCACCAGCCACGCCGTGCTCGACTACGTCGTTCCCTACGTCAAGGAACGCGAAGCATTCGGCGAGCCCATCGCCCACCGACAGGCCGTTGCGTTCATGTGCGCCAACATCGCCATCGAACTGGACGGGCTGCGGATGATCACCTGGCGGGGTGCGGCCCGCGCCGAACAAGGTCTGCCATTTGCCCGCGAAGCGGCATTGGCCAAGCGGCTCGGCGCGGACAAGGGCATGCAGATCGGCCTGGACGGCGTGCAGCTGCTCGGCGGCCACGGCTACACCAAGGAACACCCGGTCGAGCGCTGGTACCGCGACCTGCGGGCCATCGGCGTCGCCGAGGGTGTTGTCGTCATCTAAGTTTCCCCAACCGAAAGACCTGTCATGGCAATCAATCTGGAAATCCCCAAGAAAATGCACACCGTCGTCGAGAAAGCACATCAAGGCGCTGCCCAGATGATGCGGCCGATCGCACGCAAATACGACGTGAAAGAACACGCCTACCCGGTCGAGCTGGACACGCTGGCCAGCCTGTTCATGGGAGCGGCCGAGTCCAACACGTTGGGACTCAGCGGAGCCGAGGCGTTTCGTGACAGTGCAGGCAAGGAAGAAAACCGCAACGGCGCCAACATGGCCGCCGTGCTGCAGACGATGGAGGCCTGCTGGGGCGACGCCGCGATGATGCTGTCGATCCCCTACCAGGGCCTGGGCAATGCGGCGATCTCCGGGGTGGCCACCGACGAACAGCTCAAACGTTTGGGTCAGGTGTGGGCCGCGATGGCCATCACCGAGCCGGGATTCGGATCAGACTCGGCGGCGGTGTCGACCACCGCCACCCTGGACGGCGACGAGTACGTGATCAACGGCGAGAAAATCTTCGTCACCGCCGGCTCACGCGCCACCCACATCGTGGTGTGGGCGACGCTGGACAAGTCGAAGGGCCGTCCGGCGATCAAGTCGTTCATCGTCCCGCGCGAGCATCCCGGTGTCAGCGTCGAACGACTGGAGAACAAGCTCGGCATCAAGGGCTCTGACACCGCGGTGATCCGCTTCGACAATGCCCGCATACCCAAGGACAACCTGCTCGGCAATCCCGAAATCGAACCGGGCAAAGGGTTTTCCGGGGTGATGGAGACCTTCGACAACACCCGGCCGGTTGTCGCCGCGATGGCGATCGGGATCGCCCGTGCCGCGCTGGAGGAACTCCGCAGGGTCCTCGTCGAGTCGGGCGTCGAGATCTCCTACGACAAGCCGTCGCATGCTCAAAGCGCCCCGGCCGCCGAGTTTTTGCGGATGGAGGCCGACTGGGAGGCCAGTTACCTGCTGGCGCTGCGCGCGGCGTGGCAGGCCGACAACGGCATTCCCAACTCCAAAGAGGCGTCGATGAGCAAGGCCAAGGCCGGGCGGGTGGCCAGTGACATCACCTGCAAGGCCGTCGAATTGGCCGGAACGACCGGCTATTCGGAGCAGACGCTCCTGGAGAAGTGGGCCCGCGACTCGAAGATCATGGATATCTTCGAGGGCACCCAGCAGATCCAGCAGCTGGTGGTGGCCCGCCGGCTGCTGGGGTTGTCGTCGTCGGAGCTCAAGTAGCCCTGGCGAGAAGTTATCCACAGCCCAACGACAAGCGCACAGATGTGTTGGCCACCCGGCTTAGCATGCGGTCATGACGAACTGGATCAATACGGTCAGCCGTGACCATGTCGAACAGGGGGTGCGCGGTCGCTTTACCCAGGCCAACCACGGCAAGCCGCACATGCTTCGCAAGATGTCCCGAGGTGACTGGATCATCTTCTACTCACCGAAGACCGTCCACCCCGACGGTGAGCCGCTTCAGGCCTTCACCGCCATCGGTCGAGTCGCCGATGACCAGCCATATCAGGCGAAGATGGCGCCCGACTTCGACCCCTGGCGTCGCAACGTCGACTTCCTCGAGTGCACCGAAACGGCGATTCGGCCGCTGATCGACCAACTCGACTTCATCGAGGACAAGGCTCGGTGGGGCTACAAGTTCCGATTCGGCGTGTTCAAGATCGACGATCACGACCTGGCGGTGATTCGCTCGGCGATGACCGCCTCATGAACCCCCGAAGCACCTGACCTCTGCTGAGTATTGACGACGAACTCTTGCAGCGGGCGCGGATGCGTGCGCTCCAATTGCGAACGACCGTCAACGCGCTGGTTCGCGACTACTTGGAGAGTTTCGTTGGCGAGAACCCCGCGAGGCAGGCAGTCACGGAGTTCCTGGCGATCGCCGACACCGTCCAGGCCTCCAGCGGCTCCGAAGGCCGCACCTGGACGCGCGAGGACCTGCATGCCAAGTAGGACGTTCCTGGACACCAACGTATTGGTCTACGCCGTCGACAATGCCGACCCTGCCAAGAAGCAGACCGCGCGGGCATTGCTGACGGAAACCGCCGATGTCGTGATGTCCGCCCAGGTGCTCGGCGAGTTCTACGTGACCATCACTCGCAAGCTGCAGCCCGCGGTTGCGCTCCACACGGCTACCGAAATGGTGCGCCTACTAGCGCGCCTCGCATGTGTGCCCATCGATTCGCAGTTGGTTCAACTTGCGATTGACGCCGGACAACGCTGGCAGCTGTCCCTTTGGGATGCGTTGGTGGTAGAGGCCGCGCGACAAGCCGGATGCACTCGAGTCCTCACCGAAGACCTTAGCGCCGGTGCTGTTTACCAGGGCCTGACCATTGAAAACCCGTTCTGAGACAGCTTTTGGCGCCGAACGCTTCCGCGTATTGAGTGTTTGAGTCAGAGCCCGGCGTCGATGGCGTCGGGCAGCGCGTTCAGCAGTTTCGCGTCGGCCGTGAGCAGTGTGAGCCGCTCCACCGTCGCCTGGGCCACCAGAATTGCGTCGAAGGGATCCTTGTGGGGCAGTGCCATGAGGTCCGACGCCAGAGTGTGGCGACGTGTGACGGGCAGGTCGCGGACGGCAGATCGGTTGATCGCGTCTTCGAGATCGTCGGGCAGCGTGATCTTTCCGACCGCCGCCTTTATGGCGAACTCCCACGTG
Organism: Mycobacterium sp.; assembly: GCF_050700595.1. Classification (GTDB taxonomy): domain Bacteria; phylum Actinomycetota; class Actinomycetes; order Mycobacteriales; family Mycobacteriaceae; genus Mycobacterium. The sequence continues at coordinate 13,705 of NZ_JBOHHI010000057.1, read as the reverse complement.
CTTGCGGCAGAGACATACACGGCTGCGCTTCCGCTGATTCGTTTCCGTGCCTGCTTACCGAGCCGCGGACTATCGTCGAGCAGCCAGAGCACGACGTGGGTGTCGAGTAAGAGCCCGCTCATTCGATGCCGAACAAGGCGTTGAGATCGCCATCGGTGTCATCGAAGTGATCCGCGTCGTAGCGCAGACGGCCGGCTAAGCCGCCGAAGGCGATGTCGGCGCGCAAGTGCGGAACGAGGTCGGCGACCGGCTTGCCGGCGCGGGCGATCGTGATCGTCTCGCCATTCTCGACACGAGCGAGCAAATGCGACAGGTGGGTCTTCGCATCGTGGATGTTGACGGTCGACATGCGAACAGCCTACCAGACTTAGTCTAGTCGGACTAAGTCATGTCGAGCGACGAAGTGGCTTCGAAGCGGTCAAGGTAGCGCCCGATGAACTCTCGGGCAGCGTCGTGCCCGCGGTCGATGCCCAGGCTTTGTTCGAGCAGCATGATGCGGGCGAGGCTAGTCAGGATCATCGACATCACCACCGGCGGAAACTCCTGCATGTCGACCCCATGGGCGCCCATGGCCTCGGTCAGCGCGGCGGCCTCCACGTCCCCGTACCGTTCGGCATACGCGCCGATCTCAGTGCGAATTGCCTTGCGGTGGTTCGCCAAAGCCATGAACTCCAGCATCAGTTGGGCCCCCTGCGTGCTGTTGAGCCGCCACAGCGCATGCAGCGGTTCGTCGCCGGCCATCGCCTGGCGCTGACGCTGCAGGGTTGTCTCTGCCCCGGCCCGCAGGACGGCCACGAATAAGTCATCCATGCTCGGGAAGTAGTAGTGCACCAATGCCGGTCGGACCCCGGCCTTGCCAGCCACCCGGCGCGACGTTGCCGCGGCGTAGCCCTCTTCGATCATGATCTCGGCCGTCGCCCGGATCAGCGCGCGCCGGGTCGCTGAATCGCGAGCGCCAACCCTTGACCGACTCGCGGATGGGCTGCTAGACATGGCCCCAGCCTAGTAATTGGGCGATCGCCCAAACAAGTGGTAGGAACTGATGACCATCGCCAACGACACCGACGTCTCCTACGACCCCTACGACGTCAACATCGTCGGCAACCCCTACCCGGTCTATGCCCGACTGCGCGACAAAGGGCCGATCTACTACAACGAGCGGTACGACTTCTGGGCGCTCTCGCGTTATGGCGACGTCGAGAAGGCGTTGCTGAACTGGGAGACATTCTCCAACAGCAGGGGCGACATCCTCGAACTCGTGCAATCGGATTTCGACATGCCACCGGGCGTCATGATGTTCCAAGATCCGCCGATGCACACCATGTTGCGCGGGTTGATGTCGCGGGTTTTCACACCGCGCCGGATGGCCGCGATCGAGGACCAGATCCGGCGGTTCTGTGTGGGCTGCCTGGATCCGCTCGTCGGCTCCGACGGGTTCGACATCATCGCCGAGCTGGCCTCGATGATGCCGATGCGGGTGATCGGCATGCTGATGGGCATCCCGGAATCCGACCAGGTCAGCGTGCGGGACGCCAACGACGCGAACCTGCGCACGAAGGCGGGAACGCCGATGAAGGTGGTCGACGTCGACAGGATCGCCGACGGGCGAATCTACGTCGACTACATCGACTGGCGGGCCAAAAATCCCTCCGACGACCTGATGACCGCGCTGCTGAACGTCGAGTTCGACGACGAGCACGGCGTGACCAGGAAGTTGACCCGCGACGAGGTGCTGCGCTATACCCAGGTCGTGGCCGGGGCCGGCAATGAGACGACCGGCCGGCTCATCGGCTGGCTGGCCAAGGTGTTCGCCGAGCATCCCGACCAACGCCGCGACGTGGTAGCGGACCGGTCATTGTTGAACCGCGCGGTCGACGAGACGCTGCGGTTCGAGCCGACCGGCCCACATGTGGCGCGGTGGATGGCAAGGGATTTCGAGTGCTACGGCACCACGGTGCCGGCCGGCAGTGCGATGTTGCTGTTGTTCGGGGCCGCCAACCGCGATCCTCGCCGATTCACCGATCCAGACACGTTCGACATCCACCGCAACGATGGCCCGCACTTGACCTTCGGCAAGGGTGTGCACTTCTGCCTCGGATCGAACCTGGCGCGCCTGGAAGGCCGGGTGGCGCTCGACGAACTGCTCAACCGCTGGCCCGAGTGGGACATCGACTACGAGACAGCACAGCTCGCGCCGACCTCGACCGTGCGCGGCTGGGAGCGCCTGCGCATCGTATTGCCCTGAGACGTCGGCGAATTCACGTCGGGTCCGGCGCGTCCCACACGACTGTGCCGGAAACCCAGTGGGTGATTTCCTCTTCCTGATCGTTGCGGTGCAGGTGTCGCGGCGGCTGCGCGAAGGTCGCGTAGGGGCGGCAGCGGACGACGACGCGCTGCTCCTGCTCGGCCATGGCCTCGACGTGCGGACGGGTTTCTTCACCGAGCGGCTGGCCGGACATGCGACCGGCGACGGCCATCATGACGTCGACGACGAGGTCGCGGTCACGCTCGATCACGGCGTCGGCATACACCTGCAGATAGGCGAAGGGCCACCGCTCGTCGAGCACGCACAGGCTGACTTTGCCGTCGCGTGCGATCACACGCGCCTTGCCGCGGCCGGCCATCGTGGAGACCAGCAGCTCGTCGTCGTCGGTGGGGATGTAGTACACGATCGACATGGCCGGGCCGTCCTGTCGTCGCCGGTAGCCGAACACGCAGGTACGGTGGGTGCGCACGAATTCGCGCCGCTCCGAAGGGAGCATGTCGCGGTCGGTGGGCACCGTGAAGGGCTCCGACACCAGTGGTAGCAGCATGATCAGCTCCCGGGATTCAGGCGACGAGTGCGTTCAACTGCTCGCGGGTGTCGTTGTCGAGTTCGATATCGGCGACGGCCAGGTTCTCCTCCAGGTGCCGCACCGACGAGGTACCCGGGATCAGCAGCACGTTGGGCGCCACGCTCAATGTCCACGCCAGTGCCACCTGCGCAGCGGTGCTACTCAACCGGGCTGCGGCCTGCTGAACCAGCTCATTGCCGAGCACCGGATTGTCCGGTGAAAACGCCGACCCCAGCGGGAAGAACGGCACGAACGCGATACCGCGTGCCGCGCACTCCTGAAGCACGGGCGCCGAAGATCGGTCGAGGAGATTGAAAGCGTTTTGCACGCAGGCGATGTCGGTTTGCTCCAGCGCGCGCAGCAGATGCTCGTAGGTCACGTTGCTGAGCCCGATCCCGTCGATCAAGCCCTCGTCGCGGGCGGCGATCATCACCGAAAGCCGGTCGTCGAAGCGGTCATCCGGCAACTCACCGTCCATCAGCCGCAGATTGACGGCGGCCAGCCGATCGACCCCCAGAGTGCGCAGGTTGGCCTCGATGTCTCGGCGCAGGTCGTCGTGGTCGACAACGGGTAGCCAGCCGCCTCGATCGTCACGGCGAGCACCCACTTTGCTCACCAGCGCCAGGTTTTCCGGATAGGGATACAGCGCCTCGCGGATCAGCTCGTTGGCCACATCCGGCCCGTAGAACTGCGCGGTGTCGATGTGGTCGACACCGCTCTCGACGGCCCGCCGCAGCACCGCCAGCGCCTGGTCGCGGTCGCGCGGTGGCCCGAATACGCCCGGTCCGGGCAGTTGCATCGCCCCGAAACCGATGCGGGCGACCGAAACGCCACCAAGTGGAAAGGAGTCCATGCAAAGAGGTTAGCGTCGAGTTCATGGAGACGTTTCAGGCACTGATGGCACGCCAGGACGGTGACAAGGTCACCACCGCGGTCGAGACACTGCGCGCAGCAGACCTGCCGCCCGGTGAGGTGACGATCCGGGTGCTGTATTCCAGCGTCAACTTCAAAGACGCCTTGGCAGTGACGCCGGGCGGCGGGGTGGTGCGCAGCTATCCCGTCGTGCCGGGTATCGACCTGACCGGCGAGGTCGTCGAGTCGCAATCACCGGACTTCGCCGTCGGCGACACGGTCCTGGCCCACGGTTACCAGATCGGCACCGGCCACCACGGCGGCTACGCGGAATACGCCCAGCTGCCGGCCGATCAAGTTGTGTTGCTGAAGGGGCTGAACCTGCACGATGCCGCGGCAATCGGCACCGCCGGGTTCACCGCGGCGATGAGTGTGCAGGCGCTCATCGACTGGGGCGTCACGACGGATGCCGGACCGGTCGTGGTGACCGGGGCCAGCGGCGGCGTGGGCTCGGTCAGCGTGGACCTACTGGCCGCCGCCGGCTACCGGGTGGCGGCGTCGACCGGTAAGCCTGAGGCCGCGGACAGGCTGAAAAGCCTTGGCGCTGCGGAGGTTATCGGCCGTCTACCCGCCGATCCGGGCGCCAAGCCGCGTCCGCTGGCCAAAGCGCGCTGGGCAGCGGCGGTGGACTGCGTGGGCGGCGCGACACTGGCCGACGTGCTCAGCACCGTCGACTACGGCGGCGCGGTCGCCTGCAGTGGCCTCACCGGCGGCGCGGCGCTGCACACCACCGTGCTGCCGTTCATCCTGCGCGGCGTCGCACTGCTCGGGATGGACTCCGTGCAGATGCCGATCGGGCGCCGCCGGGAGTTGTGGGGGCGGCTCGGCGATTCATTGCGGCCGCCTCATCTCGACACCATCACCACCGACGTCGACGTCAAAGACGTCGTCGAGGTGCTCGACCAGGTGCGCGCGGGCGCGTTCTCCGGCCGGGCGGTGGTACGGGTAGCCGACGGGTTCTGAGCCGCCAGTAGGGTGCTCTGCATGCGCGCAGCACGGGTGACTCGACTAGATGGTCCGGAAGCAATCGAGGTGGCTGAAGTCGACGAACCCGCAGCCGACGGCGTGGTCGTCGAAGTGCACGCCGCCGGAGCCGCATTCCCGGACGCGCTGCTCACCCGCGGCCTCTACCAGTACAAGCCCGATCCGCCGTTCGTGCTGGGGGCAGAAATCGCCGGAGTGGTCCGATCAGCACCCGACGACGCCCGGGTGCGGTCCGGAGACAGGGTGGTCGGTCTGACGATGCTCACCGGCGGAATGGCCGAAGTGGCGGTGCTCGCCCCCGATCGGGTGTTCACGCTGCCGGACAACGTGAGCTTCGAGGCGGGCGCCGGCCTGTTGTTCAACGACCTGACGGTGTACTTCGCGCTGAGCGTCCGCGGCCGGCTGCAGCAGGGCGAGACCGTGCTGGTACACGGAGCTGCCGGTGGTATCGGAACCTCAACACTGCGGCTCGCTCCGGTGCTCGGCGCATCCCGCGTCATCGCGGTGGTCAGCACGCAGGACAAAGCCGGGATCGCGACGGCCGCTGGTGCGACTGACGTGGTGCTGGCCGAGGGGTTCAAAGACGCGGTAAAAGAGTTGACCGGCGGCCGCGGGGTCGACATAGTGGTCGATCCGGTCGGCGGCGACCGGTTCACCGACTCGCTACGCTCGCTTGCTCCGGCGGGACGCCTGCTGGTGATCGGCTTCACCGGCGGTGAAATACCCACTGTGAAGGTAAACAGGCTGCTGCTCAACAACATTGACGTGGTCGGTGTCGGCTGGGGCGCCTGGGCCGGAACGCATCCCAACGCGCTGGACGAGCAGTGGGCCGGGCTCGAGCGCCTCCTCGCGTCGGGCACGCTGCCTCCCCCGGACCCGGTGGTGTACCCGCTGGAAGACGCCGCCGCCGCGGTCGCATCGCTTGAGAATCGCACTGCCAAAGGAAAAGTCGTACTACGCGTCCGGGACTGAACGATCGCTTGCCCAGGCTAGCCGGCCACCACACGATGATCAACACGCCGGAAACTGTGGGCACGCCTTCTCCGGCCACTTTGTTGACTGTGTGGGTTATGGACACAAAACTCGCCAAATCGCGTCCACATCCCACACAGTCAATGGCGTTCGAAGCTGCTCGGCCCTTGTGCTGCCGCAAAAGAGAAACTAACGTCACTTTCAGTTTTAACTTCGCCAAACCGGGAGCCACTCCATGGAATCCTTTGTCCACCTGCGGAAAGGCAGAACCCCGCGCCGTCTGCACGCCGACCTCGACGGCCTGAAGGACGATGAGCTCGGCCGGGCCGGATTCACCGGACGAACCGCCAACATGTACCGCCGCCACGACCCGACCGCCTACCGTTCGGTCGGCCCGCTGCGGCCGATCGACGTGCTGACCGGCGAGCTCAAGCCGGGCGACGCCACCGACGCCAACGGCGGTCCGCTGCTGATGTTCGCCAACCCCGACTGCCGGATCTCGATCTCCCGCCGCGGCGAGCCGATGCCGTTCTACATCCGCCACGTCGACGGTGACCTGCTGTGCTTCGTGCACAGCGGTGCCGGAGAATTGCAGACCGAGTTCGGGCCGCTGCCCTACCGCCAAGGCGACTGGATGTATCTGCCGAAGGCGACGACCTGGCGCCAGCTGCCCGAGCGCGAGACGACGCTGCTGATAATCGAGGCCACCGACGAGTTCCGCGTCCCGCCGCCCGGCGCATTGGGCCGGCATTTCCCGTTCGACCCGTCGCAGGCCACCATCCCGGAGCCGGCGCCGGTTGAGGACGACGGTCGTGACGAGTACGAGGTCCGGCTGGTCCACGAGGGCGGCCCCACAACGCTGTACTACCAACATAATCCGCTCGACGTGGAAGGCTGGCGCGGTGACAACTTTCCGTTTACCTTCAACATCGCCGACTACAACGTCGTCACTTCCGACAGTGTGCACCTGCCACCCACGGTGCACTTGTTCATGCAGGCCACCGGCGTGTACGTGATGAATTTCTTGCCCAAGCCCGCCGAGAGCGTGCCCGGCACCGAGCGCACCCCCTGGTATCACCGCAACGTCGACTACGACGAGGTCGCCTTCTTCCACGGCGGCTCGCTTTATGGCATCCCGATGCCGCCCGGGCTGATATCCCATGCGCCGCAGGGGGTTCACCATGGCGCACCGGAGAAAGCCCGAGAACGGGCGCGCCGCAAATTCGACGATTTCGCTCATGTCGACTGGCAGGTGATCGCCGTCGACACCCGCCGCCGCCTCACCCCGTCAGCCGAAGTGCTGGCGCACGACCTGGGACAGCATTCATGACGCCGCGCCGACGACGATGCAGAGCGGAGCGATGAGGAGGAGCGGCGCATGACGCAAAGCACACGGGTACGCCACGACTACGAGCGCATCCCGTATCTGATTGCGTTCCAAAATAATTCCGGTGTCCGCGACGTCTACGGCGGACTGGCCGAATTGGTCGTGCTGGAGAGCTATCTGCTCAAGCCGCGCAGCAAGCCGTCGGACACCGTGATCGTGTTCATGCATCCGATCGGCGGCGGGGCCTACCTGCCGATGATCAACGCGCTGGCCCGCGCCGGGCACCACGTCATCTACTGCAACAGCCGGTTCCGCGGCACCGACTCCGCCCTGCTGATGGAGAAGGTGGTCGAGGACCTCGGCGCAGCGATCAAAGACGCCAAGGAACGGCTCGGCTACCAGAAAGTGGTGCTGGCCGGCTGGAGCGGCGGCGGCTCGCTGTCGGTGTTCTACCAACAGCAGGCTCAACACGCGTCGGTGACCTCGAGCCCGTCCGGCGACGGCCCCGACCTGACCCAGCTGGACCTGCCCGCAGCCGACGGAATCATGTTGCTGGCCGCACACATCAGCCGGCACGGCACGCTGACCGAATGGCTGGACGCCTCGATTCTCGACGAATCCGACCCCACCAAGCGCGATCCCGAGCTCGACCTATACAACCCGGATAATCCCAACCAGCCGCCTTACAGTGAAGAATTCCTGGCTCGTTACCGGAAGGCCCAGATCGACCGCAACCGCCGCATCACCGGCTGGGTCAAGGACAAGCTGACCGAGCTGAAGGCCGCCGGGCGACCCAACGAAGAGTTCGGATTCGTGGTGCACGGCACGATGGCCGACCCGCGCTGGCTGGACCCGACCGTCGATTCCAACGAACGCACCCCGGGAACGTGCTATCTGGGCGATCCTCAGGTGGTGAACATGAGCCCGGTCGGGCTGGCCCGGTTCTGCACGCTGCGTAGCTGGCTCTCGCAATGGAGCTATGACGACGCGCATGGTGACGGGGTGGCCTGCGGTCGCGACATCGCGGTGCCGGCCCTGGTGGTCGGCAACCTGGCCGACGACGCGTGCACACCCAGCCACACCCGCCGGCTGTTCGAGGCGATCGGCCATCCCGACAAAGAGATGCACGAAATCACCGGGGCCACCCACTATTACGCAGGACCGGATCAACGCGACAAGCTCCGGCAGGCCGTCGACATCGTGAGCGACTGGCTGGTGCGCCACGAGTTCGCGAGGACCGAGTGACACCTACCGGCCCGCTGGACGGCATCCGGGTGATCGAGCTGGGCACCCTGATCGCCGGACCGTTCGCCGGTCGGCTGCTCGGCGACATGGGTGCCGAGGTCATCAAGGTCGAGCCGCCCGGCGCTCCGGATCCGCTGCGCACCTGGGGTCAGGCCGAATTGGACGGCCAGCACTTCTTCTGGACGGTGCATGCTCGCAACAAGAAGGCCGTCACACTCGACCTGCGTCAGCCGGGTGGGCGCGAACTGTTCCTGGACCTCGTCGAGAAATCCGACATCGTGGTGGAGAACTTCCGCCCGGGCACGCTGGAGAAGTGGGACCTGGGTTATGACGTGCTGGCGCGGCGCAACCGCGGGATCATCCTGGTGCGGGTGTCCGGCTACGGGCAGACCGGCCCGGACGCACACAAGGCCGGATACGCGTCGGTGGCCGAGGCGGCCAGCGGGCTGCGCCACCTCAACGGGTTCCCCGGCGGGCCGCCGCCCCGGCTGGCGTTGTCGCTGGGCGATAGCCTGGCCGGCATGTTCGCCGCCCAGGGCGCACTGGCCGCCCTCTACCGACGCGGCACCACCGGTGAAGGACAGGAGGTCGACGTGGCGTTGACCGAATCCTGCTTAGCCATCCAGGAATCCACCATTCCCGACTACGACGTCGGCGGCGTGGTGCGCGGGCCGTCGGGCACCCGACTGGAGGGCATCGCGCCGTCGAACATCTACCGCAGCGGCGACGGTACCTGGGTGGTGATCGCCGCCAACCAGGACACCGTGTTCGCCCGGCTGTGCCAGGCGATGGGCCGTCCGGAGCTCAGCACCGACGACCGGTTCGCCACTCATGGCGCCCGTGGGCGCAATCAGGATGAGCTGGACAAGATCATCGGCGCCTGGGCCGGCGAACACTCGCCCGGTGAGATCATCGAAACGCTGTCCGCCGCAGGAGTGATCGCCGGGCCGATCAACACCGTCGCCGACGTGGTCAACGACCCACAACTGCGGGCCCGAGGGATGCTGGCCGAACACTTCGACGAGAGAGTTGAACGGGTCGTTTTAGGCCCGGGCATCGTGCCGGTGTTCTCCGAATCGCCGGGAACTATCCGAAACGCCGGCCCGGCACGCCCGGGACAACACAACAGTGACGTCTACATCGGGCTGCTCGGCAAGACCGCCAAGCAACTCGAAGAGCTGCGCACCGAGGGGGTGCTTTGATGACCCAGTTGCCCGAGCATGTCACGATCCGCGAGGTCGCGCTGCGCGACGGACTGCAGATCGAATCACCAATCCCATTGTCGGCCAAGCTGGAATTACTGGAAGCGATAGCAGCCACCGGCGTGCGGGAGGTCGAGGCGACCGCGTTCGTTTCCCCGTCGAAGGTGCCCTCGATGGCCGACGCCGCCGAGCTGGCCGCTGAACTGGACCGCTTCGGTGATATCGAGTTCTCGGCGCTGGTGGCCAGCCCCAACGGCGCCAAACGTGCCGTCGCCGCGGGGCTCCGGTCGATCGAGTACGTGGTGTCGGCGTCCGACGCGTTCAGCCACGCCAACGTCGGGCGATCCAGCGACGAGGCCACCGCGCAAATCGGTGAGATCGTCGCGATCGCCCATGACAGCGATGTCGTCGTCGAGGTCATCGTCGCCACCGCGTGGGATTGCCCGTTCGACGGACCCACCCCGCCGCAACGGGTCCTCGACATCGCGGCAGCCGCTCGCGGATACGGCGTCGACCGGTTGTCGATCGCCGACACCATCGGCACCACGACGCCGGGGCGGGTCAGCTCGCTGATCACAGCGCTGCGCCCAGTGATCGCGAACCTGCCGCTGGGCGGCCATTTCCACAACACCCGCGGTGCCGGACTGGCCAGCGCGTATGCGGCGGTCAGCTGCGGAGTCAACCGGCTGGACTCCTCGGTCGGCGGGTTGGGCGGCTGCCCATTCGCGCCGGGCGCCACCGGCAACATCGCCACCGAGGACCTAGTCTATCTGCTGACCGACAGCGGCGTCGGCGTCGACGTAGACCTGAGCGCGGCGATCGCCGCCGCCGACGTCGCGAGATCGGCTCTCGGCCATGACCTTCCCGGCGCGTTGCTGCGTGCCGGCGACCGAAGGCGGGCCTGATGCCCACCGCAGCGTTAAGCTCCAAGGGCCGCCAAACCCGTCATGCGATCGAGCTGGCGGCACGTAAGCTGTTCGCCGAGCGTGGGTTTCATGGCACCACGCTGGCCGATATCACGTCGGCCGCCGGAAAGTCACCCGCGGTGTTCTACCGGTATTTCGCCGACAAGGAGGACCTACTGGCCGCGCTGGCCGAATCGTTTCTGCACGACGTCGTGACGCCCTCCGGATCGAGCATCCCGCTACCCGAATCGCCCAGCGACAGTGAGTTCTTCAGCTCGGTGGTCACCGGCTACTGGAACATGTTCAAACAGAACATCGGCATCATGATCGCGGTGGCGCAGCTGGCCGCGACCCAGCAGCGATTCGCTGCCGTGCAGAACGAATTCCGGCGCTTCGGCATGGACATCGTGGCCGCTTCCGTACGACGTGCCCAGGAGCAGGGCTACTCCGCCGAGCTCAATGCCGAGCACACCGCTGCTGCCATCGCATTGCTGTTCGAGAACTTCACCACCGTGTTCGTGGGCCGCTGCGGGCTGGGACTAGAAATGAGTGACGCGGACGCCATCGTCACCCTGTCGACGATATGGAAGAAGACGCTGTACGGCACTTAACGAAACAGGAGAGATCAGAGTGGATTTCACGCTGCCCGAACACCTTCCGCGGCTACTTGCCGAGATGGATACCTTCATAGAGGCCGAGATCAAGCCGCTGCAGGACGAAAACATGCAGTACTTCGACCAGCGCCGCGAGTTCGCCCGCACCGATTGGGACAACGACGGCATCCCCTCCCGCGCGTGGGAAGACCTGCTCGCCGAGATGCGCAGACGGGCCGACAAGGCCGGCTGGCTGCGCTACGCGTTACCGGCGTCGCTCGGCGGCCGCGATGGGACCAACGTCGACATGGCCGTCATCCGGGAACACCTGGCCACCAAGGGACTCGGCCTGCACAACGACCTGCAAAACGAGTCGTCGATCGTCGGGAACTTCCCACAGGTGATCATGATGGAACGGTTCGGCACTGACCAACAGCGCCGCGACTGGTCGGAGGCGCTTATCACCGGAGCACGCTCGATGGCGTTCGGTCTCACCGAGCCGGCGCACGGCTCGGATGCCACCTGGCTGGAAACCCGTGCCGAATGCGACGGCGACGACTGGGTGATCAACGGTTCCAAGCGGTTCAACACTGGCGTGCACCGAGCCACCCACGACTTGATCTTCGCCCGCACCTCCGGTGAGCCGGGCCAGCCACGGGGCATCACCGCGTTTCTGGTGCCCACCGATGCGCAGGGGTTCAATGTCCCCTACTACTGGTGGACGTTCAACATGCCCACCGATCACGGCGAGGTCGAACTCACCGACGTGCGGATGCCCGCCGACGCGGTGCTCGGCGAGGTGGACCGTGGTCTGGAGGTTGCCCAGACTTTCCTGCACGAGAACAGGATTCGGCAGGCTGCCAGCAGCCTGGGTGCGGCGCAGTACTGCATCACCCGTGCCGCCGAATATGCGGGCAACCGCACGGTGTTCGGTAAGCCGCTGTCGGTCAACCAGGCCGTGCAGTGGCCGCTGGCCGAGTTGCAGACCGAAGCCCAGATGGTGCGGCTGCTCGTGTATTACGCAGCCTGGCACTTGGACCGTAACGACCATCTGGAAGTCTCCGACAAGGTGTCGATGGCCAATTACCGCGCCAACCGGTTGGTGTGCGACGCGGCCGACCGGGCCATGCAGATCTTCGGAGGCCTCGGATACAGCCGCCACGAGCCGTTCGAGCACATCTATCGCCACCACCGCCGCTACCGGATCACCGAGGGCGCCGAGGAGATTCAGATACGCCGGGTGGCGCAGCGGCTGTTCAAATTCGGCAATAAGTGACGGACGTGCAGGAGTTGTCAGCCGCCCTGGCCAGGGTGGTGGACGCAGCGCTCGGCACCGAAGCAGCGATCGAGAACCTGCGTGCGCTCACCGGCGGCGCCAGCCGCAGCACATGGGCTTTCGACGCCGTCACAGCCGAGGCGCGCCGCCCCTTGATCCTGCGCATCGGGCCACCCGACGACATGCACGCGGATATGGAGTTGGAAGCCCGCGTCCAGGCCGCCGCCGCAGCAGCCGGCGCACCGGTCCCGCGCATCCTAGTCGCCGACAATTCCGCTGCCGCGCTTGGCAATCCATTCCTGATTTGTGAAGAGGTCAAGGGCGAAACGATCGTCCGGCGCATCGATCGCATGCTCGATAAAACTGGAGGGGCCGCAGGCCGGGAGCGGCTGTTGGGCCAGTGCGCGCAGGCGCTGGCCGCCATCCACCGGGCCGACGCCCACGACGCGCAGCTGGCCGCCGAGGACCAACTCGGCGAGTGGCGCGGCCGGCTGGACGCCATGGGCGACACCACCGCCACCTTCGAGTGGGCGTTTCGCTGGCTCGACGCGCACCGGCCGGCGCCGTCACAACCGCACCTGGTGCATGGCGATTACCGGATGGGAAACCTCATCATCGACGGAGCCGAATTGGCGGCGGTGCTCGACTGGGAACTGGTGCACATCGGTGAGGTCTACGAAGACCTGGCCTGGTTCTGCATCCGCGCCTGGCGGTTCGGTGCGCCGGCCAGCCGCGCGGCCGGCGGACTGGGCAGCGTCGAGAACTTTCTGCGGGCCTACGAACAGGCCGGCGGGACTACGGTCGGCCGGGTGGCGTTTCACTGGTGGCTGGTGCTGGCCACCCTGCGTTGGGGCGTCATCTGCCGCTACCAGGCGGAGCGGCACCTCAGCGGGCAGAACCGGTCGGTGGAGCTGGCGACGATCGGCCGCCGGGTCTGCGAGACCGAGTGGGACCTGCTCACCCTGCTCGACGAGGTTCCCCTATGACCGGCCTTCATGGACGCCCGACCGCCACGGAGCTGGTCGCGGCGGCCGCCGAGTTCCTCGAAACCGATGTCCGACAGGCGACCAGTGGGCAGGTCAACTTCCACGCCCGAGTGGCCGCCAACGCGTTGCGCATGGTCGAGCGCGAACTGCTCGAAACCGGTTCTGCGGCAACGACCACCGTGCTGGGCGCCCTCGGATTCGACGACGAAGCCCAGCTGGCGGCCGCCATCCGCGCGGGCGAGTTGGACGGCCGCGCCGCCGACGTCACCGCCTGTCTGCGCACCCTGGTACGGCAGCGGCTAGCGGTTGCCCACCCCGGATATGACAGCGAATAGGAGCCAGTTCAGCATCGACGTCGCCGACCATTGAACAGGAGTCGGTATGAAGGTGATTGTCGTTGGCGGCGGCATTGGCGGAGCCGCAACCGCCTTGGCGTTGCTGCGGGAAGGCATCGAGGTCGAGCTTTACG
>NZ_JBOHHI010000056.1:0-6631 GCF_050700595.1 Mycobacterium sp. | reverse complement strand
CCGCGTCGTTGAGCAGGGTGGAATAGGTGCCCGAACTGATGGAGGCCGGCGAGTCGCGGATCAGGATTCGGAAGCCGTCGGTGCGTTCCTCGACGTAGGTCAGCAACGCCAGCGCCACCCGTTCGATGCGCAGCCGGGACCGGTTGTTGGTCGACTTGGTCAGCGACGACGTGATGCCGTCCAGCAGCGCCGACATCTCTCGGTCGACGACGACCGCGTACAGGCCTTCTTTGCCGCCGAAATGCTCGTAGACGACGGGTTTGGACACATTGGCACGCTGGGCGATCTCCTCGATCGAGGTGCCGTCGTAGCCGCGTTCGGCGAACAGCGACCGCGCGACGTCGATGAGCTGATGGCGGCGTTCGGTGCCGGTCATCCGGGGACGCGGTGGGGGCGGTTCCTTGTCCAGCGTTGCCACGCCCATCAGCGTATCGGCTTCCACTAGAGTCGTCGCTGGTACACGATCCGTCGTGGTGTAATCGGCAGCACTTCAGATTTTGGTTCTGAGAGTTCAGGTTCGAGTCCTGGCGACGGAGCTGTGCATTTTTTGCCGCGAACGTGCGTGAAATGACACCCTGGACGGCGTGTCGGCGGACAAACACGCGCGCTCGCGAAAGAGGTGGCCATGAGATCACAGGGTGACACCGCGGTCCTGGTGTTGGCGGCGGGGGCCGGGACCCGGATGCGCTCGAACACCCCCAAGGTGCTGCACACCATGGCCGGGCGAAGCATGCTGGCGCATTCGTTGCACGCGATCGCGAAGATGGCGCCGCAGCATCTGGTCGTGGTGCTCGGTCAAGACCACGAGCGCATCACGCCCGTCGTCGCCGACCTGGCCGACACGCTCGGACGTCCGATCGGCATGGCGATGCAGGACCAGCAGCTCGGCACCGGGCACGCGGTGCTGTGCGGGCTGTCGGTCCTGCCCGACGATTTCGGCGGTGTCGTCGTCGTCACCTCCGGCGACATCCCGCTGCTTGACGCCGACACGCTGGCCGATCTGATCGCCGTACACAGCTCGACGCCCGCGGCGGTCACCGTGTTGACCACGACGCTCGCCGATCCGACCGGCTACGGCCGCATCCTGCGCACCCAGGACCAGGAGGTGATCGCGATCGTCGAGCAAGCCGACGCGACGCCGTCGCAGCAGGAGATCTGCGAGGTCAACGCCGGGGTCTACGCCTTCGACATCGGCCCGCTGCGCTCGGCGCTGCGCCGACTGTCCGCCGATAACGCCCAACACGAGCTCTACCTGACCGACGTCGTCGCCATCGTCCGCGGGGACGGGCAGGTCGTGCACGGGCGGCACGTCGATGACAGCGCGCTGGTGGCCGGCGTCAACAACCGGGTCCAACTTTCCGAGCTGGCCGCCGAACTCAACCGCCGCATCGTCGCCGCCCACCAATTGGCCGGCGTCACCGTCGTCGATCCCGCCAGCACGTGGATCGATGCCGACGTGACCATCGGCCGCGACACCGTCGTGGCGCCCGGAACCCAGCTGCTGGCCGGCACCCGCATCGGCGGACGCTGCGCGATCGGCCCGGACACCACCTTGACCGACGTCACCGTCGGTGACGACGCGTCGGTGATCCGCACCCACGGCACCTCCGCCTCGATCGGCGACAGCGCCTCGGTCGGCCCGTTCAGCTACCTGCGGCCGGGCACCGTGCTGGGCGCCGACGGCAAGCTGGGCGCATTCGTCGAGACCAAGAACTCCACGATCGGCACCGGCACCAAAGTGCCGCACCTGACCTACGTCGGCGACGCCGACATCGGCGAGCACAGCAACATCGGCGCGTCCAGCGTGTTCGTCAACTACGACGGTGAGTCCAAGCAGCGCACCAGGATCGGCTCGCATGTGCGCACCGGCTCCGACACCATGTTCGTCGCGCCGGTCACCGTCGGCGACGGCGCCTACACCGGGGCCGGCGCGGTAGTGCGCGACGACGTGCCACCCGGAGCGCTGGCGGTGTCGGCGGGTCCGCAACGCAATATCGAGGACTGGGTGCAGCACAGGCGGCCGGGCAGCGCCGCCGCGCAGGCCGCTGAGAAGGCACAGGCCGACATGGACCAACCCGATCAGACACCTTGAGGATTCTCTCCTTAGTATTAGGCCACCATCTCGATCCGAACGGCGAGGACATCACGTGAGCCACGACTGGACCGACAACCGCAAAAACCTGATGCTCTTCGCGGGTCGCGCGCACCCGGAATTGGCCGAACAGGTCGCCAAGGAGCTCGACGTCCACGTCACCGCGCAGACCGCTCGCGACTTCGCCAATGGCGAGATCTTCGTGCGGTATCAGGAATCGGTGCGTGGCTGCGACGCCTTCGTCTTGCAATCCCACCCGGCGCCGCTGAACACGTGGCTGATGGAGCAGCTGATCATGCTCGACGCGCTCAAGCGGGGCAGCGCCAAGCGGATCACCGCCGTGCTGCCGTTTTACCCCTACGCGCGGCAGGACAAGAAGCACCGCGGTCGCGAACCGATCTCGGCACGCTTGGTCGCCGATCTGTTCAAGACCGCCGGCGCCGACCGGATCGTCACAGTCGACCTGCACACCGATCAAATCCAGGGATTTTTCGACGGGCCCGTCGACCACATGCGCGCGCAGCACCTGCTGACCGGCTACATCAGGGACAACTACATCGGCCACGACCTGGTGGTGGTCTCCCCCGACTCCGGCCGCGTGCGAGTCGCAGAGAAATGGGCCGACGCGCTGGGCGGCGCTCCGCTGGCCTTCATCCACAAAACCCGCGACCCGCGGGTGCCCAATCAGGTGAAGTCGAACCGCGTCGTCGGCGAAGTCGCCGGCAAAACCTGCATTCTGATCGACGACATGATCGACACCGGCGGCACGATCTCGGCCGCGGTGCCGTTGCTGAAGAACGACGGCGCCGGTGATGTGATCGTCGCGGCCACCCACGGTGTGCTTTCCGACCCGGCGCCCAAGTTGCTGGCCGAATGCGGAGCCCGCGAGGTGATCGTCACCAACACGCTGCCGATCGGTGAGGAAAAGCGTTTCGCCCAGCTCACTGTGTTGTCGATTGCGCCGCTGCTGGCCAGCACGATCCGCGCTGTCTTCGAAAATGGTTCGGTTACCGGGCTTTTCGATGGGGACGCGTAGATGGGCGATGCCGTCATCTACCACAACCCACGCTGCTCGACGTCGCGCAAGACGCTGGAGCTTTTGCGCGACAACGGAATAGAGCCCGCTGTGGTCGAATATCTCCAGACGCCGCCCAATCGCGCTGAACTCGCGAAGCTGATTCGCGATGCGGGTATCGAGGTTCGCGCGGCAGTGCGGAAAAACGAGGACGTGTACCGTCAGCTCGACCTTGACGATGCCGGCGATGACGAACTACTCGACGCGATGGTCGCGAACCCGATCCTCATCCAGCGCCCGTTCGTGGTCACTGCCAAAGGCACTCGTCTGGGCCGCCCGGTCGACGTCGTCCGCGAAATCCTGTGAGGTCTGCGGTTTGCGCAGCTGGTGCGGCAGTCGTGTTAGCGCTGGTCGGCTGTACGCCGGAAACCCCTGACTACCAGTCGATCTGGACGACGACAACGACCACCACCACCACCACGATGACCGAGGCGCCTGTGCCGTTTTCGCAGTACCTGGAAAGTACCGGCGTGGGCGCTCAGCAGGTGGCACCCGACACGCTGACCGACCTCACGGTGTCGATGCCGACGCCGCCGGGGTGGAGCAAGCAAACCAGTCCCAAGATCAGCCCGATGACGCAGGTCATCGCCAAGAACGACAACTATCCGATGGCCATGCTGATCGTGTTCAAGCTGAACGGGGACTTCGATCCCGCCGAAGTGGTCAAGCATGCCAATGCCGACGCCGTGCTCTGGGAGAACTTCAAGCAGCTCGACGCGTCGGCCGCCGGCTTCCACGGCTTCCCGTCGTCGATGATCCAGGGCAGCTATGACCTTGGCGGCAGACGGTTGCACAGCTATAACCGGGTCGTCATCGCCACCGGCTCCCCGCCGGGCCACCAGCGCTATCTTGTTCAGCTGGCCGTCACCAGCCTGGCCGACCAGGCCGTCGCGCACTCCGACGACATCGACACGATCATCAACGGCTTCACCGTCGCGGCCAAGTAAGCGCTTGCGATCGCCGCGCTTGCGATCGCCGCTAAATCGATGGCGGCGACCCGCTGCGCCCGGCTCCGCCGCGCTTGCGATCGCCGCTAATGTGACAGCCATGACTGCCTGGACCGCCGCGGAGCTGCCCTCATTCGCGGGACGCACGGTGATCGTCACCGGCGCCAACAGCGGCCTGGGCGCGGTGGCGGCCCGTGAGCTGGCCCGCGTCGGCGCTCAGGTCATCCTGGCCGTGCGCAACACCGGAAAAGGTGCGGCCGCGGCCGAGCAGATGACCGGGGACGTCGAGGTGCGTCAGCTGGATCTGCAGGATCTGGCCTCGGTGCGCCAGTTCGCCGATGGGGTGGACGGCGTCGACGTGCTGATCAACAACGCCGGCATCATGGCCACTCCGCACGCGGTGACCAAAGACGGCTTCGAGAGCCAGATCGGCACCAACCATCTCGGTCATTTCGCGTTGACCAACCTGCTGCTGCCCAAGCTCACCGACCGCGTGGTCAGCGTGTCGTCGACCGCGCACTGGATAGGACACATCAACCTCCGAGACCTGAACTGGCAGACCCGGCGGTACTCGGCGTGGCCGGCCTACGCCCAGTCGAAGATGGCCAACCTGTTGTTCACCAGCGAGCTGGAGCGCCGCCTGGAAGTGGTCGGTTCGCCGCTGCGGGCGCTGGCCGCCCACCCCGGCTACTCGCACACCAACCTGCAGGGGCATTCCGGCCAGTGGCTTGGCGACGCGCTGATGTCGTTCGGCAACTGGCTGGTGGCCACCGACGTCGACTTCGGTGCCCGGCAAACGCTGTACGCGGCGTCGGCGGACCTACCGGGGAACACGTTCGTCGGCCCGCGCTTCGGCATGCGCGGGCGCACCCAGCCGGTCGGGCGCCATCCGCGGGCTAAGCGGCAAGGCACCGCGAGCGCGCTCTGGGAGCTCTCCGAGCGGCTCACGGACACCAAATTTCCGCTCTGAGGTCCTGGTGCGCTAACCTGGCCGGGCGTCACGGCGAGGGTGGCTCCGATTTGTGGGCCACCGTTATCGACGGGGACCTCAATGGTTGTCGCGATGCTGGCCGTGCCCTGACCAACACAGGAGCGACACCATGGCTAAATCTGCAGCTCGGGCCGCAAACCAGCTGGCCGTCTCGGTACGTGCCCAGACCGGGAAGGGTGCGTCCCGCCGGGCCCGTCGGGACGGCAAGATTCCGGCCGTCCTCTACGGCCACGGCAGCCCGCCACAGCACCTGGAACTGCCCGGACACGATTTCGCGGCGGTGTTGCGTCATTCCGGCACCAACGCGGTGCTGACGCTGCGCATCGACGGCAAAGAGCAGTTGGCGTTGACCAGGGCGCTGGACATCCACCCGATCCGCCGCACCATTCAGCACGCCGACCTGCTGGTGGTGCGCCGCGGCGAGAAGGTGGTCGTCGAGGTCACCATCGACATCCAGGGCCAGGCCGCGCCCGACACCCTGGTCACCCAGGAGGCCAACACCATCGAGATCGAGGCCGAGGCGCTGTCGATCCCCGAGGAGTTGTCCGTCTCTGTCGAGGGAGCCGAACCGGGCACCCAGATCACCGCCGGGCAGATCGCGCTGCCGCCGGGTGTCAGCCTGATGGACGACCCGGATCTACTGGTCGTCAATGTCGGCTACGCGCCGACCGCCGAGGAGCTCGAGGCCGAGGGCGCCGGCGAAGCGGCCGAGGAGGAAGCACCCGCCGAGGAGGTCGCCGAAGAAGGCGAGGCGCCCGAGGCCGAGTCCGAATCCGAATAACTCGTGGCCGACCCACTACTGGTGGTAGGCCTGGGCAACCCAGGACCAAACTACGCGCAGACGCGGCACAACCTGGGTTTCATGGTCGCCGACCTGTTGGCCGCTCGGCTGGGGTCGAAGTTCAAGGCGCACAAGCGATCCGGTGCGGAGGTTGTGACCGGTCGGCTCGGTGGACGCTCGGTGGTGCTGGCCAAGCCGCGCAGCTACATGAACGAGTCCGGCCGCCAGGTGGGGCCGCTGGCCAAGTTCTATTCGGTGCCGCCCGCCGACATCGTCGTCATTCACGACGACCTCGACCTCGACTTCGGCAGGATCCGGCTCAAGATCGGCGGTGGTGAGGGCGGTCACAACGGGCTGCGCTCGGTGGCAGCGGCATTGGGCGCCACGGACTTTCAGCGGGTGCGGATCGGGATCGGGCGCCCGCCGGGACGCAAGGACCCGGCGGCATTCGTGCTGGAGAACTTCACCGGCGCCGAGCGTCCGGAGGTTCCCACCATCTGCGAACAGGCCGCCGACGCCACCGAACTGCTCATCGAGCTGGGGCTGGAGCCGGCGCAGAACGTCGTCCACGCCTGGTAGGTGGCCCTAACCCCTTGCGCGAGCGTGCGTGTCCCCGGTCGACACCAACGTAAGAGGTTTTTGTCAATGGGTTGGGGGGCCTGCCCGTTCCTCGTCTCTACGTAGTTCACCAAGCGGGGTCTACGTGCCCCGACAGCGTGCAATCGAGTTTGGTGAGGAAGGGGCG
>NZ_JBOHHI010000055.1:0-34251 GCF_050700595.1 Mycobacterium sp. | reverse complement strand
CGCCCCTTCCTCACCAAACTCGATTGCACGCTGTCGGGGCACGTAGACCCCGCTTGGTGAACTACGTAGAGACGAGGAACGGGCAGGCCCCCCAACCCATTGACAAAAACCTCTTACGTTGGTGTCGGCCGGGGACACGCACGCTCGCGGGAAAAATTAGCTGCAGACCGCTCCGAGCGCGGCCGACCCGACCAATTTGACGTACTTGGCCAGCACACCGGTGGTGTACCGCGGTGGCGGCGGTGTGAAACCCGCACGGCGGGCGTCGAACTCGTCAGCGTCGACCAACACATCCAGGGCGGCGTTGGCGACATCGAGCCGGATCCGGTCGCCGTCGCGCAGAAACGCGATCGGTCCGCCGTCGACGGCCTCGGGCGCGACATGGCCTACACACAGGCCGGTGGTGCCGCCGGAGAACCGGCCGTCGGTCAACAACAGCACATCCTTACCCAGCCCGGCGCCCTTGATTGCGCCGGTGATGGCCAACATCTCGCGCATTCCGGGGCCGCCCTTAGGACCCTCGTAGCGGATCACCACCGCGTCGCCGACGGTGATGATGCCGTCTTCGAGGGCATCCAGTGCAGCGCGTTCGCGATCGAAAACCCTTGCGGTTCCTTCGAATACATCGGAGTCAAAGCCGGCCGTCTTGACCACCGCGCCCTCGGGTGCCAGCGAACCGTGCAGGATGGTGATGCCCCCGGTAGGGTGAATCGGATTACTGAGGGCGCGCAGGACCTTGCCGTCGGGATCCGGCGGGGCGATGTGCGCAAGGTTTTCGGCGACGGTCTGCCCGGTCACAGTCAGGCAGTCACCGTGCAGCAGACCGGCGTCCAGCAGCGCCTTCATGACCACCGGCACCCCGCCGATGCGGTCGACGTCCGACATCACGTGCCGGCCGAACGGCTTGACGTCGGCCAGGTGCGGCACCCGCGAGCCGATGCGGGTGAAATCCTCCAGTGACAGCTTGACGTTGGCCTCATAGGCGATCGCCAGCAGGTGCAGCACCGCGTTGGTCGATCCGCCGAAGGCCATCACCACCGCGATCGCGTTCTCGAACGCCTCCTTGGTGAGGATGTCGCGCGCGGTGATGCCGCGGCGCAGCAGTTCGACGACGGCCTGGCCGCTGTGCCGCGCGAACCCGTCGCGGCGGTGATCGGTGGCCGGGGGCGCCGCGCTGCCGGGCAGCGACATCCCCATCGCTTCAGCGGCGCTGGCCATCGTGTTGGCGGTGTACATGCCGGCGCATGCCCCTTCGCCGGGGCAGACCGCTCGTTCGATCGTGTCGACGTCCTCCCGCGACATCAGGCCGCGCGCACACGCACCGACTGCCTCGAATGTGTCGATGATCGTGACTTCGCGTTCGCTACCGTCGGATAGCTTGGCCCACCCGGGAAGGATTGTGCCCGCGTACAGAAACACCGCCGCCAGGTCCAGCCGGGCTGCGGCCATCAGCATCCCGGGCAGCGATTTGTCGCAACCGGCCAACAGCACCGCGCCGTCGAAGCGTTCGGCCTGCATCACGGTTTCTACGCTGTCGGCGATCACTTCTCGTGACACCAGTGAGAAGTGCATCCCCTCGTGACCCATTGAGATGCCGTCGGACACCGAAATCGTCCCGAACTCAAGCGGATATCCGCCCGCGGCGAATACCCCATCCTTTGCCGCTTTGGCCAGCCGGTCCAATGGCAGGTTGCAGGGGGTGATTTCGTTCCACGACGACGCCACCCCGATCTGCGGCTTGGCGAAGTCGTCGTCCTCCATGCCCACCGCCCGCAACATTCCACGGGCGGCAGCCTTCTCCAGGCCGTCGGTGACGTCTCGACTGCGGGGTTTGATGTCGACGGCGGACGGCGCGGTTGTAGACGGATCGCTGGGTTTGGCCATAATCCCAGTATGCGCGTGCTGTGATGGCCGCCAAAACTAAACCATACCCTATCGGGGTATAGGGTACGCTGGCGGCGTGCCCGAGACAGGAGGAGCAGATGACATCTGCACACGGATATTCGTCGCAGAAGGAAAACTACGCCAAGCGGCTGCGCCGGATCGAGGGACAGGTGCGCGGCATCGCCAAGATGATCGATGAGGATAAGTACTGCATCGACGTCCTGACGCAGATCAGCGCCGTCAACAGTGCGCTGCGCTCGGTGGCGTTGAACCTGCTCGACGAACACCTCGGCCACTGCGTCAGCCGCGCGGTCGCCGAAGGCGGCAACGACGCCGACGAGAAGCTCGCCGAAGCTTCTGCGGCGATCGCCCGGCTTGTCCGGTCCTGATCGGTAACGGTTGAGGCAAACACGTGGTTGAGTAGTGGCCGTGCGGCCAGCCCGGACCGGGGGAGGACCATGGACGTCGCGGGTCGGCGTGCAGTTGGCGGTGCTGGCGGCGGCGGCCTTCATCTACGTCACCGCCGAGATCCTGCCGGTGGGCGCGCTGCCCTCGATCGCACGAGATCTGCATGTCAGTGTGGCGGTGGTCGGCACATTGCTGGCCTGGTATGCGCTGGTGGCGGCGCTGACGACAATTCCGCTGGTGCGCTGGACCGCGCACTGGCCGCGGCGACAGGCCCTGCTGCTGTCGCTGGTCTGTCTGACCGCCTCGCAGCTCGTATCGGCGCTGGCACCCAACTTCGTCGTGCTCGCCGGGGGCCGGGTGCTTTCCGCGATCACCCACGGTCTGATGTTGTCGGTGGTGGCGCCGATCGCCACCCGGTTGGTCCCGGCCAGCCACTCCGGGCGCGCGACGACGGTGATCTATGTCGGTATCAGCCTGGCGGTTGTGGTCGGCAGCCCGGTGACCGCGGCGATGAGTTTGTTGTGGGGCTGGCGATTGGCCGTCGTGTCGATAACCGTGGTGGCCGCGGCGGTCACCATAGCGGCCTGGGCGGTGCTGCCGGCGATGCCGTTGAGTGACGACCAGCTGGCCAGTGTGGGCGCGGGCGCACGCCATCACCGCAACAGGCGGCTGGTGATGGTGAGCTTGCTCACCATGGTCGCCGTCACCGGCCACTACATCTCCTACACCTTCATCGTGGTGGTGATCCGGGACGTCGTCGGTGTGCGGGGACCGAACCTGGCCTGGCTGCTGGCCACCTATGGCGTCGCGGGCCTGGTGGCGCTGCCGCTGGTCGCCCGGCCGCTGGACCATCGGCCCAGGATCGCCGTGATCAGTTGTATGAGTGGGTTGTCGGCGGCGTTCGTCGTGCTGACGGCGCTGGCGTTCGGCGGCAAGCCCACCGCGGCGACGGCCCTGATCGGAGCCGCCGCGATCGCATTGTGGGGCGCCGCCGCCAACGCGGTGTCGCCGATGCTGCAAGCTGCGGCGATGCGTGCCGGAGCCGACGACCCCGATGGGGCGTCCGGGCTATACATGGCGGCGTTTCAGATCGGTATCACAGTCGGATCCCTGGCCGGCGGACTGCTCTACGAACGCAGCGCGCCCGTGATGCTGACCGCATCGGCGATCCTGGTCGGCGCCGCAGCAGCGGGGATGACGGCCAAGCGGCAACTGTTCGACGTGCCGACAGCCGCGCGACTGTAACGTCTCGCACTTCGCGGCGATAAACACAGCAGCTCAGCGCTATCGCCGGGTCGTTGAGGGGTGCCCCGGCTGCTCGCTGAACCGGTAGCCGCTCTCGGCGCTATGCCACACTTGGCTGAGACTCTCACTGGAGGTATGGCGTATGTCGCGATGGACGAGGGGTTCTCTCGTCGCCGCGGTCAGTGCAGCCGGGTTGACCGCTGTGCTGGCACTCGGTAGCGGTTCGGCGCTGGCCGACCCCGACCAGCCGCCACCGCCCGGCGATCCAGGGGTGCTGGACGCCGCAGCGGCCGACCAACCGGCCCCACCGCCGGCGGCCGACCCGTCGGCCCTACCGCCTCCGGCGGATCCGCTGGCGGCCCCGCCTGCTGCCGACCCGTTCGCGCCTGCAGCACCGGCGGCCGCGCCGGCAGGCCCGGTTGCGGGCCAGAATCCGGCGCCGTTCACCGGCCAGCCGCCGTTCCTGCCCCCGAGGTTCACTCCGGTCAGTGGCTCGATGGTCGGCGTGGCCCAGCCGATCATCATCAACTTCCAGCGACCGATCGCCGACCAGGGCATGGCCGAGCAGGCGATCCACGTTTCGTCGGAACCGCCGGTGCCCGGCAAGTTCTACTGGCTGACTCCGTCTCAAGTCCGCTGGCGGCCGAACAACTTCTGGC
This sequence comes from Mycobacterium sp., assembly GCF_050700595.1. Lineage (GTDB taxonomy): Bacteria > Actinomycetota > Actinomycetes > Mycobacteriales > Mycobacteriaceae > Mycobacterium. Next base: position 30,055 of record NZ_JBOHHI010000055.1, on the reverse strand, counting down.
CCGCCCACACCGCGGTGCACATCGACGCGGCTGGCGCCACGTCGGACTTTCACACCGGTGACTCGCTGGTGGCGACCGCCGACGACGCCACGCACCAGATGACCGTTACCCGCAACGGGACCGTGGAGAAGACCATCCCCATGTCGATGGGTATGGCAGCGGGTGGTCACCAGACCCCGAACGGCACCTACTACGTGCTCGACAAGAAAGCCAAGGTGGTGATGGATTCCACCACGTACGGGGTGCCGGTCAACTCGACCTACGGCTACAAGGTCGATGTCGAGAACGCCGTCATGTTCGACAACAGCGGTGACTTCGTGCACAGTGCGCCGTGGTCGGTGGGCGATCAGGGCAAGCGCAACGTCACCCACGGCTGCATCAACATCAGCCCATCCAATGCCAAGTGGTTCTACGACAACTTCGGCACCGGCGATCCCATCGTGGTGAAGAACTCCACCGGCGCCTACAGCAAGAACGATGGGTCCAACGACTGGCAGACGAACGGCCCGCTGGGTTAGTTCCAAATCCTGACCCGGCGCGGTGGATCCAGATAGAGCGCATCGTCTTCGGTGACGTCGAAGGCGTCATAATAAGCATCGATGTTGCGGATCACGCCGTTGCAACGGAACTCCGGTGGGGAATGCGGATCCACCGCCAGCCGTCGGATCGCCTCGGCTTCACGGGATTTGGTGCGCCACACCTGCGCCCAGCCGAAGAACACCCGCTGTACACCGGTCAGGCCGTCGATGACCGGGGCGGGCTGCCCGCCCAGCGACAGCTGGTAGGCCAGCAGCGTGATCGACAGGCCACCCAGGTCGCCGATGTTTTCGCCGACGGTGAATGCGCCGTTGACATGGTGCCCGTTCTCGAGCTCGCGCGGCGTGTAGACGTCGTACTGCTCGATCAGCGCGGTGGTGCGGGTGCCGAACTCGGCGCGGTCGTCATCGGTCCACCAGTTGACCAGGTTGCCGTCGCCGTCGTATTTGGCCCCCTGGTCGTCGAAGCCATGCCCGATTTCGTGGCCGATTACCGCTCCGATACCGCCGTAGTTGGCGGCGTCGTCGGCATCGACGTCGAAGAACGGTGGCTGCAAAATCGCTGCGGGAAAGACGATCTCATTCATTCCAGGGTTGTAATAGGCGTTGACGGTTTGCGGTGTCATAAACCATTCGTCGCGGTCGACCGGCTCGCCCAGCTTGGCCAACTCGCGGTCGTAGTTGACTGCGTAGCCGCGTCGGTAATTGCCGTATAGGTCGTCACGATCGATCACCAGTTGCGAATAGTCTCGCCACTTTGCCGGATAGCCGATCTTTGCGATGAACTTGTCGAGCTTTGCCAGCGCCTGCTCCCGGGTCTGCGGTGTCATCCAGTCCAGGCCGGTAATACTGACCCGATACGCCTCGCGCAGGTTACTTACCAGCGTATCCATTCGCGTCTTGGCGTCCGGCGGGAAATACCGTTGCACGTAGAGCCTTCCGACGGCATCGCCCAACAAACCCTCTACCAGCGACACCCCACGCTTCCAGCGATCACGGATCTGCTCGGCACCGGTCAGCACGCGCCCGTAAAATGCGAAGTCCTGGCACACCACCGCGTCGGTGAGCAGTCCGGCCCGGGCGTGGATCAACCGCCAACGCGCCCAACGCTTCCAGTCCTCGAGATTCTCGCTGTCCCACAATGCCGCAAAGGCGGTAAGATAATCAGGCTGGCGCACAACGAGTTCCGATATCATATCCGGAGTGCTGCCCAGCGCGGTGACCCAGCCTGTCCAGTCGAAGCCCGGTGCCTCGTGCGGAAGGCCGGCAAACGTGCGCAGGTTGTAGCTCAGTTCGGCGTCGCGGCGCTTGACCACATCCCAATGCGCGGCGGCAAGTTTGGTCTCCAACGCCACGATCCGGGCCGCCGTTTCGGCGTGGTCTGCCGAGTCTTTGCCGTACACCAGGGCGAACATCGCCGTGATGTGTCGCGGATAGGCGGCGAGCACCTCGGCATGCTGCTCGTCGCGGTAATAGGACTCGTCGGGTAACCCGATCCCGGACTGAGTGACATGCACGAGGTAGCGGGTGGAGTTCTTCGCGTCGGTGTCGACATATGCCCCGACGCCGCCGCCGACCCCGGCGCGCTGCAGCGCCCCGACAACGCCCGCCAAGGCGTCTCGGTCTGCGGCGGCATCGATCAGAGCCGACTCGTCGAGCAGCGGTTGCATGCCCCGGCGTTCGGTGGCGGTTTCGTCGAGGAAGCTGGCGTAGAGGTCCCCGATATGCTGTCCGTCGGTGCCGATGGCCGGGTTGCTTTCGCTGGCTTCCGTGATCAGGTCGCGCACCCGGACCTCGGCCCGATCAAACAGGGAGCGAAAGGCGCCGTCAGTCGCGCGGTCGGCGGGAATCTCGTGGTCGGCCAGCCAGCGGCCGTTGACGTGACCGAACAAGTCGTCTTGGGGGCGGATACTGGCATCGACGTGGCTCAGATCGATGCCCGAGCGGATGGTCTCTACAGTCACCGTTCCCATGATTCCATGACCAACCAGGACTCGGCGCGTCGCCAATCCACCCTCGCTGGATTCGACCCCGGCGTTGCCAGCCGTGTCCCGACGCCAGGTAGCCTCACGGCCATGCCCGACGCGGAGCAGACCGAGCCGACAGCCGAGGCCGCCGACGCAGCGCCCGAATCACCGGCCGGCCGGGTCTTCTCCGGCTACGGGATCGCCTCGGCCGTGCTGGGCGTGTTGTCGGTGGCCGCGATCACCCTGACGGTGATCATCTGGTCGGCGCATCGCGGCGACGTCGGTGAGCGGCATTACCAGAGCCGGGTCCTGCAGTTCGCGGTGGAGTGGACCGGTGCGCTGATCAATATGAACACCGACACCGTCGACGCCAGCTTGCAACGGCTGCACGACGGCACCGTCGGGCAGCTCAACGTCGATTTCGATTCCGCGATGCTGCCCTACCGGCAGGTGGTGCAGCGGTTGCAGTCACGCAGTACCGGACGGGTCGAAGCCGTCGCGATCGAAGCGGTGCACCATGATATGGACGTTCGGCCGGGTACCCAGCGGCCGGCCGAGCAGTTGCCGTCCGAGATGGCCAGCCGTACCGACAACGTCATGCTGGTCGCCACGTCGGTTGGCGAGAACGTCGGCGCCAAGCCGCAGATCGTGCACTGGAATCTGCGCCTGGCTGTATCCGATGTGGATGGCAAACTGCTGATCTCGCGGCTGGAGTCGATTCGATGAGAAACGCGTGGCGGCTACTGGCATTCGATGTCGGTGCACCGTTGGCCGCGATCGCTGCACTGCTGATGATCGGGGTCATGCTCGGCTGGCCACTATGGTGGGTGGCGCTGTGCCCGGTGCTGGCGCTGCTGATCGTCGAAGGAGTGATGGTCAATTTCTGGCTGCTGCGCCGTGATTCGGTGACCGTCGGCACCGACGACGACAGGCCGGGGCTGCGCTTGGCGGTGGCCGGGGTATGCGCAGCGACCTTGGTGGCCGTCGTAGCGGTCGGTTTCACCCGCTGGAAGATGCCGGACGGCGACTTCAACCGCGACTCCGCGGAGGTGGTGCGGATCGCGACCGGAATGGCCGAGGCCACAGCGACATTCACCCCGGGCGCTCCCAGCGCATCGATCGAGCGGGCTACGGCGATGATGGCGCCCGAGAAGGTCAATGCGCTCAAGGAACAGTACACGAAGGCCAGCGCTGATCTGGCCCAGCGCAACGTCACCGCTCGAGCGCAGACACTTTCGGCCGGTGTCGAAGCACTCGGACCAGCAGCGGCGCTTGTGGTGGTAATTCTGCGGGTCACACAGGAAGCACCGGGTCAGCCACCCCAGCGCGCCAGCCCGGCGATGACTGTGGCGCTGACCAAACAGGGTGACCGCTGGCTGGTGCTCGACTGGTCACCGGCCAATTCACGCTAGCGGTATCGCAAGCGCGGCGAAGCCGGGCGCAGCGGGTCGCCGCGCGACGACCTACGCCAGGCGTGCGTGCTCGACCATCAGACAACGATCCATCACGACCTGGATTCCGGCGGCCGCGGCGTCACGGGCCACCGGTTCGTGCCACAAATCCTGCTGCAGCCATAGGGTTTTCGGATGCGGCTCAAGTGCGAGAGTGTCAGCCAGCACCGACGGCAGCTGGTCGTGCCGTCGGAAGACGTCGACCAGATCGGGTACCACCGGCAGGCTGGCAAGGCTGGGATACACCAGGGCGCCGTCGATTTCGGTGATTGACGGGTTGACCGGGTAGACCTGGTACTGGCCGGTCCCGATCAGGTAGGAGTAAATGTCGTAACTTGGTCGATAGTGGTTGGCCGACGCCCCGACCACCGCGATGGTGCGGGTCTCGCGCAGGATGCGCTGCAATGTGGGATCGTCGGGCTGACCACTCATCAGATGTCGTCCGGCGGACGCCGAGATCTCAGCTTGGTGAAGCGGTCCGACAGTCGCCGCATCCGGATCATCAAAGAGGCCGACGGGCTGACTTTGGCGTCGAGGTAGCCGGCCAGCTCGTCGATGGGCACGCCGATGCGGGATGCGAACTCCCGCGGCCCGAGCCCCGATCGCTCCATCAGCAGTCGGACGTGGCGGGCAACTTCCTCGCGTTCGTTGGCCTCCAGGTGGGCGCGGGCACGGTCTAAAACTTCGGCCAGCGCCTTGGAGATGCCGTATGGGCGGGCGTCGTCCAGCACCTCTTCGACCTGGCGGGCGGTCCGCCCGTAGGGATCGCGTTTGAGCGCGACAGCAATTTTCTTCCAGGTGGCGATGTCGCCGCCTTCCAGCGCCGCGTAGATCGCCGACGTGGGCCAGAACTCCACCGGTTGATCGGCGTAGGGCGGGCGGATAGGCCGTTGCGGCGCCGGTCCGGGGCGTCGGTCCGCTGCCAACGTCACCTCGCCTCCTCCAGCATTGCTACCGCCACAGACAGGCAGCGTTGCCTGACCTCTTCCCAGTCTGCCTTCCCATCCGGTTCAGACCAACGACCGTCATCGAGGTCAGACGGATGGGGATCGGCGAGTCGGCGAACCAACTGGGTGGCGATCCATTGCCGCCTCGATGACTGACAACAGTAGTACCTGTCCATCCCGCCCAGCACGACACCGGCGGTTTCCGGCTCCATCGCATCGACCAGCTCAGCAAATTCCGCGTAGTCGCGGCTGCTGTTGCGGCTCACGATCAGGTAGCCCTTCAGCCGCAGCGTTTCGGCGCCGGTCGGGATTTGCAGACGGTCTCCGGTAGGCAACTGCACGTGGGTGGTTTCCACCGGACTGCGCCGCTCGAACGTCGAGGCCTCGGTTTCCAGTGCGTCCAGAGCGACGGAGATCCGGCCCCGCCACAAGGTGACCGGATGCACCAACCGGACAGTCCGCCCGGCGCCGTTGCGGGACGGCAAGCCGCCGACAAGTTTGCGGGCCATCGACTGACCAGGACCGGCCGCTCCGGTCAGGGCCGCGCGGCCGGTAGCGTCGTCGTCGCCGCCCTTGACCCGGCCGCGCACGTCGTCGCCGCGCCCGCAACCGGTGAACGCCAACGGGTCGGTCACGCAGATCGCATCCGGGACCAGGTGTTTGAGCCTGGCTGCTGACTTGATCACCATCCGCAGGTCGGCGCCGGGTACCGCCGGCGCGGAGATGTCGTCGGGAATCATCACGACATCGCCGAGATCGACCATAGGCAGCGGCTTTTCGAAGTCAACCGACGGCAGAATGCGGTGCAGCCAGGCCGGCACCCACCAGTTCCACTGCTCGAACATCGCCATCAACGCCGGCACCATTACCAGCCGCACCACCGTGGCGTCCACCGCGATCGCGACGGCGCACGCCACCCCGATCTCGGCGACCAACGGCATACCGGCGAACGCGAAACCGATGAACACGGCGATCATGATCAATGCCGCGCTGGTGATGGTGCGCGCGCTGGTGCTTACGCCGTAGGCGACGGCGTCATGGGTACTGCCGGTCTGCAGGAAACGTTCCCGGATCCGGGTCAGCAAGAAAATCTCGTAGTCCATCGACAACCCGAACGTCATCGCCAGCACCAGCGGCGGGACGGTGCTGTCGATGGAAGTGATCGGTGCGAACCCGAGTTTCTCCAGCCAGCCCCACTGGAAGACCATCACCAGACTGCCGTAGGCGGCCGCCACCGACAGCATGGTCATCAGCACGCCCTTGAAGGCCAAGAACACCGACTGGATGGAGATCAGCAGCATCACGAACGCGATCAGGGCGACGAACAGCAACACCAGCGGTTCGGTCGTGGACACCCGGTCGTCGAAGTCTTTGATCAACGCGGTCGGCCCACCGACATCGATCCTGGCCGAACCGGCGCCCGGCACCCCGGGCAGGTGAGCGCGCATCCAGTCGACGGTGTTGCGGGCACCCATATCCTCGGGGTCCGTCGATAGCACGGCAGCGAGCACGGCGCTGCTGTTGTCGTCGGCAAACGCCGGCGGCGCCACCGAGACGACATTTGGGGACCGCGCTAACTCGCGGCGGATCGCCGCGAGAGTTTCGGTGTGCCCGGCCGTGGACGCACCGCCGTCGGTAAAGCTCACCAGCACCTGCACCGGGCCCAGTGCGCCCGGTCCGAGCGCTTCGGCTGCTCCGGCCACCCCGGCGCGGATCTCATGGGAGGAGTCGAATTGCCGCAGCAGGCTATTGCCCAGCACCATCGACGTGGCGGGCGCGGCCATGGCGATCAGGATTGCCGATGCCGCCAGCGCCGACGCCCACGGCCGACGCATCACCCAGCCGATCCATCGCGTCCAGAACCGCGACTGGGTGGTCTCTGGGCGTCGTGACCAGTGCAGCAGCGCCGACCTCTTGGCCGCGGCCCGGCCGAACGTCGCCAGCACCGCCGGCGTCATCGTGGTCGAGGTCAGCATCGCGATCGCGACAGCGACAATCGCGCCGGTGGCCATCGACGCCAACGCCGGAGTGTCGATCAGGTAGATCCCGGTCAGCGACGCGACAACGGTCATGCCGGACAGCACCACCGCAAGTCCGGAGGTCCCCATCGCCGCATCGACAGCGTCGGCGGGCTGCCGCCCGGCGCGCAGTTCTTCGCGGAAGCGCATCAGGATGAACAGCGAGTAGTCGACGGCGAGTGCGATACCGAACATCGACACCGTCGAGGTGACGAACACCGACATCGTGGTGTAGGCCGACAACAAATAGACCACGCCCATGGTGATCGCGACCGTGCAGATCCCGAGCGCCAGCGGGATCGCCGCGGCCGCCAGCGAACCGAACACCGCCAGCAACACAATCAGGATGATCGGCAGGTTCCACCGTTCCGCCGCGGCGATGTCGTGTTTGGTGTTCGCCGCGGCGGCCGTGCTGAGCGCGCCCTGCCCGATGACATACAACCGCACTCTGCCGTTTTGGATCCGCCCGGCCTGATCGCCCTGGACGCCGACTTTGGTGCGCAACTTTTTGGCGGCGTCGCTGGCGCCGGTGTTGGTGGAATCCAGCCGCAGTGACACCACGTACGGCCGGTCGGGCTGCGGTGGCCGTTGGGCCGGATTGGGCACGATCGTCACGTCGGGGACCTCCGCGGCGACCCGCTTCAGCATCGTGACGGCGGCGCTCATGTCCTGGTAGCTGGCGTCCGCGCGGGGCGCGGCGACCAGCGCCAGCCCGGACGCTCCCTGGTCGGGGTAATGCGCCTCGAGCTGGTCGTGGACCCGCAGCGACTGGGACCCGGCCACCTCGAAGCCACCGCCGGTCAGGTGACTCGACTGGGTCACCGTCAGATAGATCGCGGGAACCAGCGCGAGCAACCACGCTGTGAAGACCAGCCAGCGGAATCTGCGCAGGTTGCCGGACAACCGCATCATGAACTGCTGGATTTCTTCTCTCCCCGCACTAGGTTGTCTGGGCGGCGACCCGCTGCGCTCGGCTTCGCCGCGCTAGCGATCGCCTGGGCTCGTTATGGCGACCCGCTGCGCCCGGCTTTGCCGCGCTGGCGATCGCCACCGGCGTTGCGTGCAGGTGAGCCTACCGCAGCGTGCTGAACAGTGCTTCAGCTTTCCGGTCTCTGAGCTGCAACAACTCGGCAACGGCGGTCGATACTGCCGATCGCGGCCCGCAACTCCCGGTCGGCTGAATTGGCGGCAGCGCCCGAACTGATGGCAGGATGTCCGGGGAGCGTTCCCGGCTCGGGGAATTGTTGCCCGAAAAAAGCCGAGCTTGCAGCTGTTTGCGAGGCGTGCCGACATTCGCAAACCGTTAAGGAGCTCTCGATGACTTCCATGGCTGGAAGCCCTGCGACGTTGCGCCACAGGCTTATCGGCGTACTGAGCGCCACAGCGCTGGGTGGGGCCATCACCGTCGCGACGATTGTGCCGTCGGCGACTGCCGCGTCCGACCCCTGTTCGGCCAGTGAGATGGCGCGAACGGTCGGGTCGGTCGCCAAGTCAGCGGGCGATTACCTGGACGGGCACCCGGAGACCAACCAGGCGATGACCACGATCCTGCGGCAGCCCGCCGGGCCCCAGTCGGTCACGTCGCTGAAGAGCTACTTCGAAGCCCATCCCAAGGTGGCCAGCGATTTGCAGACGATCTCACAGCCGCTGACGGGCTTGTCGACGGAGTGCAAGCTTCCGGTCTCGATTCCGCAGATGCTTGGGTTGATGCAGGGAGCACAGGGCGGCACTGTGCCCGCGCCGACCGGGCCGCTTCCGGGTCCTGCGGCGGGGGTCCCGCCAACCGTGATCAGGTAGAACTGGGCCGATTTTCCGCGTCCGGCGGCGGCACCGGCCCTTGTAATGCAGTATCGGCGGACGCCGACCGGCTGCTATCCGGCGCTGATGTGTCGCCGGATGCTTCGGTTGGTTCGGCGGGTGTCCCTGCGTTGTTGCCGTTGTTGTTCTCGACCTCGACCTCGTTGTTGGTGCGGAACATGAAGAAGAACACCACCCAGCCGATCGCGGCTATCAATATCCAGCTGATCAGCCGGTAGATCAGCATCGCCGAGATGGCGTCGGGCAGCGACATACCGCTGGAGACCAGACCGGGCACCAACACCGCCTCGACCACCAACAAGCCGCCCGGCATCAGCGGTATCGTCCCGACGGCGCGGGCGGCAGCGTACGCGACCGTCAATCCGGCTACCGACGCGTTGCCTCCGGCGGCGTAGACGGCGAAGCCCAGGCAGGCCACATCCGCCACCCAGTTGAACAACGACCAACCGAACGCGACGCTCAGGTCGCGGCGGCCGAGGCTGACCGACTCCAACTGGGTAAGGGTTTCGCGCCACTTCCCCAAGCCGGTGTCGGCCGCCTTGCCCCGCACCGAGTTGACCCAAGACAGCACCCGAGCGCCGATCCCGTCGATCAACTCCGGCCGTGACGCCACCGCCTGCGCAAGCAGCAGCAGCGCCACGAACCCGCCGAGGGTGAACAGCAGCGAGAATGGGTTGTTCTTGGCGCCCAGGAAAAATGCGCCGCCCAGACCGAGCAGCGCCAACCCGACCGCCTGCAGCACGCCCGACATCACCAGCTGCCACGACGCCACTAGCGTCGAAGCGCCCCAAAGTCGTTGTTGCCGTAGCAAAAACGTGGCTGAAATCACCGGCCCACCCGGCAACGTGGTGCTCAGCGAGTTAGCGGCGTAGAACGCGGCTTCCGACCGCAACTGTTTGACATGTACCCCGGCAGATCTCAGCAGGGTGCGCTGAATCTGGGCGAAGCTGTGCATCGAGGCGCCAGCAGCCGCCAGTGCGGCCAGCAGCCACCACCACTTCGCTGAATACAGGCTCGTGGCGGCCTTGGCCAATTGGTCCCACACCAGCGCGACCTCGACCGCGAGCACGGCCGCCACGATGCCCATGATCGCCCAGCGGATCCACCAGTACCTGCCCCGCGCAGGCTCTTCCTGACGGTTCGCCATTCGGGCCGGCGCGTCATAAGACACGTGCTTTAGGGTAACCGCGCAGCCCTAACCCTGATCGTCGCTTCGTGCACGCCGCGCCGCCGCGTCACGGAATCGTTGTGGCGACCCGCCACGATCTTTGTGGCGAAGGCGCAACGGCCGGCAGTTACGCTTAGCCGCATGCCGTCGACGCGCGACGACGACTCGGTCGAACCGATTGTCCGCAAGACCGCAGCGTGGGCATGGCGATTGTTGGTCATTTTGGCCGCGCTCGTTGCATTCCTGTGGGTGATCAAGCGGCTGGAAATCATCGTCGTCCCGGTTCTGCTCGCGTTGATGCTGAGCGCGCTGCTGGTGCCGCCGGTGGACTGGCTGGACCGACGGGGTGCACCGCGCGGCGGCGCGGTGGCCCTTGTGTTGCTAACCGCATTCGCGATTTTGGGCGGCATCCTGTCTTTCGTCATCAGCCAGTTCGTCATCGGGTTGCCGGATTTGGTTGACCGGGTCACCCAGAGCATCGACTCCACCCGCAGGTGGCTCATCGAAGGTCCGGCGCACCTGAGCCGTCAACAGATCGACAACGCGGGCAACGCCGCGATCGAGGCGTTGCGCAACAACCAGGCGAAGTTGACCAGCGGTGCCTTATCCACCGCAGCGACCATCACCGAAATTGTCACCGCGGCGCTGCTGATGCTGTTTACGCTGATCTTCTTTCTCTATGGTGGCCGCAACATCTGGCAGTACGTCACCAAGATCTTCCCCGCCGGCGCGCGCGAACGGGTGCGCGCCGCGGGCCGGGCCGGCTACGGGTCGCTGATCGGCTACGTGCGGGCCACCTCCCTGGTGGCGTTGGTCGACGCGGCGGGAGTGGGCACCGGTCTGGCGATCATGAGTGTGCCGCTGGCGCTGCCGCTGGCCTCACTGGTGTTCCTCGGCGCCTTCATCCCGCTGGTCGGTGCGGTGATCAGCGGCTTTCTGGCCGTCGTGGTCGCCCTGCTGGCGAAGGGATTCGTCTACGCGTTGATGACCCTCGGTGTACTGATCGGGGTCAACCAGCTCGAGGCGCATATCCTGCAGCCGCTGGTGATGGGTCGGGCGGTGTCGATCCACCCGCTGGGGGTGGTGTTGGCGATCTCGGCCGGTGGTGTGCTCGCCGGTATCGTCGGTGCGCTGTTGGCCGTCCCGACGGTGGCCTTCCTCAATAACGCGTTTCAGGTGCTGCTGGCGCGGGACCCGTCCGCGGAGGCCGCCACGCAGGCAGCCGAAGGGACCACGATCATGGACGCCGAACCCGACGACATCGAGGCCGAATCCGACGCCACGAAAAGCATCGAGTAGGTGGATTGCGCGGTTAGTTCCAGTTAGAACCGGCCCTCACGACGCAGCAGATCCTGTGCGCTGAGTCCCCCGCCACGGCGTGGGCGGCCCGGTTTGGCGTTCGCGCTGTTGTTACCGCGAGAGTTCAGGTTGTCGGTGGCCCGCTCGGGGTCGTTGTTCTCTGGCGGGACCGGGATAGCGGTGGTGGCCTCGTTGCCATCGCCGGATGCCGGCGTCGATCGATCGGCAGCGGGCTCTGCTCGCGACGACTGCGCAGAGTCGTCCGAACCGCGCGAATCATCGCGGTGCTCAGCATGTTTGGGTTCACGCAGCTCGGATAGCCAGGACTCGATTTCGCGGTCTTGTGCCGGCTTGTCCGACCGCTTGGACCGGCGCTCACTGCCTCGGCCGGGAGCCGGCGCGGCGAAGCGGGTCGTCGTCGCATCCTCGGGTTCCACCGACCCCGGGATCCGCATCCGAGTAGTGCCGGCGGTCGACGGCGTGTCCTGAACCGGCGGCCGGTAGTCGGTCCGAACGGGTGGGCGCGGACGCGCAGAGCCTTTCACGCTCGGGTGGGTGGGGTCGTGCGGCGGCCGCGGTTTCGTGGTGACCGGGTCGCGCGCGGCGACAGGAGAACGCTCGGGGCGGCGGTGGGCGGCGGGCCGCTTGCGCTCGTCGGGCAGCCGGATCTCGCCCAGCCCGATGCGGGTCTGCAACCGTTTCATCCACCGCGGCGCCCACCAGCAATCGTCGCCGAGCAACTTCATCACCGACGGCACCAAGAACATCCGGACCACGGTGGCGTCCAGCAGCAGAGCCGCCATCAGGCCGAAAGCGAGGTACTTCATCATCACCAGGTCGGAGAACACGAACGAACCCGCGACCACGGCCATGATCAGCGCGGCCGCGGTGATCAGCCGTCCGGTGGTGGCCGTGCCGATCCGGATCGCCTCCGAAGTGGACATACCGGATTCGCGCGCCTCGACCATCCGGGAGACCAGGAACACTTCGTAGTCGGTGGCCAGACCCCAGCCCACCGCGACCACCAGCGCGATGATGATCACCATCAACGGCGTCGGGGTGAAGTTCAGCAGACCCGCGCCGTGCCCGTCGACGAAGATCCAGGTCAGGATGCCCATCGTCGACCCGAGCGTCAACGCGCTCATCACCGCGGCCTTGAGCGGCAGCACCACCGACCCGAACGCCAGGAACATCAACAGTGTGGTGGTGGTCAGCATGATCACAAGCATCAGCGGACCCTGGGTGGACAAGGCGTGGATGCTGTCCTGTTCGAGCGCGGGGGTGCCGCCGACCAGCAGGCTGAGCCCCTTGGGGGCGGGGATCGCCCGCAGGTCCTTGATCTTCTGCGCGGCGTCGTTGCGGTTGACCAGGCCGTTCTCGATCACCCGGACCGACTTGTCCTTCGACGCACCCGGCAGCTCGGGGCGTTCCTTCCACATGTCGGCCGGGTTGTTGTCCGTTTCGACGAACCCGCTGATCGCCCTCGCCTTGTTGCGGATGTCGGCGACCTGCTGGTTGGTGACGTCCTTGTGGTGGTCGGATTCGATCACCAGCGTCAGCTTCTCGGTGCGGAATCCGGGGAAGATCCCGTCGAACTGTTCTTGTGCCTGACGGGCCGAATTGTCCGGCGGCAGGTACTTCTCGCTCATGCCGCCGAAGGACAGCTTGCCCAACGGGATGATCAGCGCGATCATGACAAGCACGATCGGGATGGCGAACAGCAGCGGCCGCTTCATCACGACGTTGACCAGCTTGCCCCAGAACTCGCCCTCGACTTCCTCGCGGGTCTTGGTCTTCTGGGTCTTCTCGGTCAGGAAGTTCAGCCACCAGTTCATCGGCTTCCAGTTACGGAAGAACGGCACCCGCAACAGGGTTCGCACCCCGAGCGCGTCGACGTGGCGGCCCAGCACCCCCAGGCAGGCCGGCAGCAGCGTGATCGACAACAGCGCTGCCAGCCCCACCGCCGCGAAGATGGCGTAGGTCAGCCCCTTCACGAAGCCCTGCGGCAGCACCAGCAGGCTGGCGCCCGAGACGATGATCAGCACCGCGGAGAACACCACGGTGCGACCGGCCGTCATCACACTGCGGCGCACCGCGGCCTCGGTGTCGTAGCCTTCGGCGATCTCCTCCCGGAAGCGGCTCACCACGAACAGCCCGTAGTCGATGGCGAGAGCGAAACCGATCATGGTGATGACCGGCTGGGCGAAGAAGTTCACCGGCCCGAAGAGGGTGACCAACCGCAGGATGCCTAGCGCGCCGGCGATGCTCAAACCGCCGACCATCACCGGCAGGCCGGCGGCGACCACCCCGCCGAACACGAAGAACAGCACCACCGCCACCAGCGGCAGCGCCAGGACCTCCATCCGCTTCTGGTCGGTGGCGATGGTGCCGGTCAGCGCGTCGGCGACCGGCTGCAAACCGGCCAGTTTGACGGTGCCGCCGTCGAGCTTTTGCAGGCTCGGCTCGACGGCCTGGTAGTTCTTCAGGATGGTGTCGTCGTCGTCGCCCTTGAGCTGAATGGACGCGAAGGCGTGCTGTTTGTCGGCGTCGGCCATGGTGCGCAACTTGTCGGGGTTGGTGAAGTAACCGACCCAACTCAACACCTGGTCCGGGTGGTCGCGCTTGAAGGTGTCGAGTGCTTGCTTGGTGTCGTTGAACCACGTCTTGTCGTCGACCGTCTTGCCCTTGGGTGCGGCGAAAACAGCCACAATATGGCCGGTGCGGTCTCGGCCGTACACCTTGTCGCCGTCCACGGAGGCTTTCACCGATTGGCTGCCGTCGTCGTAGAAACCGCTCTGGGTGACATGCTTGCCGAGGCTCATCCCGAAGATGCCGCCGCCAAGGCACACCGCCACCATGACCCCGATTACGATGAACCGGTAGCGGTAGACAGTTCGACCCCACCAGGCGAACACCTAAGCTCCTATCTGGATCTGTGGCGACCCGCGCATTGGTTTTCCAGTTGTCTACCCACGCGAGGCCAGCAGCGACGACAGCGGCCGGAATGGCTGCAGCCACGCCCCCTGGTCGGGCAGCGAATCGAGGCCGATTCGCGGCAGCGGCTCCCGGAAAACACCGTCGATGTCTTCCAGGTCGACGAACTCCAAGGTATCCGACGTTAACGCCCAACTCGCGTGTTCGCGAAATCCGAGCACCTGGACTCCGACCCCGGCACGGGCAATCTCTTCCAGCGGCGCCCGGAACGCCTGGCCGTCGGCGGAGGCCACCACCAGCGCGGCCAGCCCTTCTTGATACCGGAGCGCAATGTGCGCGAGCATGTCGCCGTCGACGTCGCTGTCCTCGTCGATTTTCGGCTTGGCGAAGACAGCGAACCCCACGTTACGCAAGGCATCCACCCATGGTCGAACCACTTCGGCGCTGCCCGGCGCGATGTTGGTGAACACGGTGGCCTCGGGCTCGGTCGAGACGTCGGGACCACTGGCCGCCACCTCGGCGGTGCGGGCCAGCAGCCAGCGACCCAGCGCGTCGAAGCGTGGTCGCTCCAGCGCCATGGGCCGACGGCCCAGGATCGAGCCCAGGCCCATGTCCAGGTTGGGTGCATCCCATACCAGCAGTGCTCGCCGCACGCCGCGGCTGGCGACCCCGCCGTCTTCCGAGTCGCCGGGAGGCGCCATCGGTTCGGGTGTCCCGGTAGTCGTTTCTTCGGTCACACTCATCGTCAGCGTCTTTCCCACAGCAACTCGGTGACGGTGCTGCCGACATGCCGCGCCTTCGTCTCGTATTTGGTCGTCGGACGCACGACCGAGATCGGTAGTGACCGGGTGGCCGGCTGCACGCGACACAGCGCGGGCTCGGCGTCGCCGACCTCGGCGATCTGCTCCGCGTAGCCGGGATGGTCGGTCGCGGCGTGCAGGACACCGCCGGGGCGGAGCCGGTCGGCGATCAAGGCGACGGTGCCCGGCTGCAGCAGTCGCCGCTTGTGGTGGCGGGCCTTGGGCCATGGGTCCGGGAAGAACACCCGCAACCCGGTTAGCGAACCCGGCGTGATCAGGTGTTCCAGGACGTCGACGGCGTCTCCCCGGATCAGCCGGATATTGTCGACGTCGTCCCGCTCGATGGCGCTCAGCAGCTGCGCCAGCCCACGTCGGTACACCTCCACCGCGATCACATCGACGCCGGGCTCGGATTGCGCCATTGCAACCGTCGAAGTGCCTGTGCCACAACCGATCTCCAGAATCAGCGGCGCCTCTCTGCCGAACCACATGCGGGGGTCGAGCGGTGCGGCCGGACCATCGGCGTTGCGCGCCACCATGCCGAGTTTCGGCCACAGCCGCTCCCAGGTCCGCTGCTGGGCAGCTGACAGGGCGGAGCGGGGGGTGCGGAAGCTGGTGGTGCGGGGATAGCCTCCGGCACTGCGTCGGGCAGGCACGTCCATATCGGGGCACGCCTGGGCCCCGGGCTGTGCATGCATTTGTCCATGGTTACCCATGAACCCAAGATGTAGCCGTCCTCGGCCCAGATTGATACCCAACAGTTGCCTACGGCTGCCAGTCGGTGGCTCGCGTCCGGGCTGCGCAGATGTCACCATTCGATGGGTCCCGCCCGGGAGCGGGCGACAGACCGGAGCCGGGCAATTGCACTCAGCAGGCGGGAGAATGAGCGGGCAACGGCATCAAACCTTCGTCGACGAGCTGCGGCGATTCACCGTCGAGATCGCCGATACGCGGTGGGCGGTGATCGCCGAGCGGCTGACCAAACCGCTGCGGGTCGCGGTATCCGGCCGCCGCGGCGTCGGCCGCCGCACCGTCGCGCAGGCGCTGGCCTGCGCAGGTGTCGATCTGGCACGGCCACCGGACGCCGCCGACCTGGAGGTCTACGTGATCGCCGAGGTGGCCAAGCCCGAGGATCGCGACGCGATCGCGGCAAGCCGGTACCGGGTGCTGACAGTGCTGAACAAAGCGGACCTGACCGACAAGCCGGCCGGGGTGCCTGCCGAACCGATGGTGGGGTTGCTCGCCGTCGCCGTGCTCGATGACACCCGCTGGGCCGAGCTGAAGATGCTGTCCACCCGGCCCACCGACTTGAGCTCGCCGGACAGCTTCCTGACCGGTGACCATCCCCTGCCGGTCGAGGTCCGTCGCCGGCTACTGGACACCTTCGATCTGTTCGGCATCACGCAGGCGATCGGCGCGATGCGCCGCGGCGAGTCCAAAACGCAGGTGCAAGCGTTGCTGCGGCGGCTCAGCCGTATCGACGCCGTCGTCGACGAAGTCACGGCCGCCTGCACCGAGGTGCACTACCGGCGCATGCTCGGCGCCGTGGCCGAGCTCGAAGCGTTGGCCGTCACCGACCCGCGGGCCGCCGACTTCCTGTCGCGCGACGACACGGTGATAGCGCGGATGGCCGCTGCGCTGGACGTTGTCGAGGCAGCGGGCCTGCCCGTCGAACGCTGCAGCCACCGCGCGGCACTGCTGCAGCAAGCGGCGCGCTGGCAGCGCTACAGCCGTGGACCGGTGTCCGCCACGCACCGGGTCTGTGGCGCCGACATCGCCAGAGGTTCACTGCGGCTCTGGTCGCGAGCCAGCAGCGGGTCACCGCCAATCAGCCGGGTGCAGAATGCTTGACCCGGCGCGCGACGATCCGGTCGCGGAGGTGGACGCCCTGGTCGCCGCCGTCGGGCCGCGGCTGAGTCCCCCAGTCGGGCAATGCGCGGACGTGGTGCTGGTGACCGGTCCGTGGCTCGCCGGGGTCAGCGGCGTGGTCGCCGCGCTGCGCGAGCGGTTGCCCGACCGCACGTTCGTGGAATCGGCGGACCTGGCGGTCGGCGAAGCGCCGATGGCGGTGGTGTTCGTGGTCTCCGCGGCCGCGGTTATCACCGGATCCGACTGCGCACTGCTCGACGCGGCGACCCCCGATACCGATGTGGTGGTCGGTGTGGTGTCCAAGACCGACCTGCACCGCAACTGGCGCGACGTGCTCGTCGCCGACCGCGACGAGGTGGCCGCACACGCGTCGCGTTACCGCACGGTGCCCTGGGTGGGGGCGGCCACGGTCCCCGAGCGGGGAGAACCGCGTGTTGACGAACTGGTCGCCACCCTCGAAGAACAACTCGCCGATCCGGGTATCGCACGACGTAACCGTTTGCGGGCATGGGAATACCGGCTGAAAACGGTGGCAGGTCGCTACGACCGGGATGCGCAGGGTGCGGGTCGGCAGGCACGGGTCGAGGCGTTGCGCGAGGAGCGCAACACCGTGCTGCGCCAGCGGCGGTTGGCCAAATCCGAGCGCACCATCACGTTGCGCAGCCAGATCCAGCAGGCGCGGGTGCAGTTGTCTTACTTTGTCCGCAACCGTTGCGCCTCGGTGCGCTCCGAGCTGCAGGAGGACGTGGCCGCCCTGACCCGGCGCACACTGCCGGAGTTTGAGGCCGACGCCCGCAGCCGGCTCGGGCAGGTGATCGCCGAGGTGGACGAGGGCACCACCGCTCAGCTGGCCGACGTCGCGCAGGTCTTGAGCCTGACCGCCGCCTCGCCGGGCCCCGCCGCCCTGCCTTCTCCGGAGGTCGGCACCCCGCCGCTGAAATCGCGGCGGCTGGAAACCCGGCTGGTGATGCTGCTGGGCGCCGGGTTCGGCCTGGGCGTGGCGTTGACACTTGGCCGACTGCTGGCGAGCCTGGCGCCCGGGCTGACCGCCGCCGGGACCGTGGCGTGCGTCGCGATCGGGCTGGCGGCCGCCGTGTGGGTGGTCGGCACCCGCGGTCTGCTGGCCGACCGGGCGCTGCTGGACCGCTGGGTGGGCGAGGCGACCGGATCGTTGCGGTCGGCGGTCGAGCAGCTGGTCGCCACCCGGATGCTGGCCGCCGAGTCGGCGTTGAGCGCCGCGCTCGGCGAACAGGACGAGGCCGAAAGCGCACGGGTGGCCGCCCGAGTCGGTGTCATCGACACCGAGTTGCGCGAACACGGCGTCGCCGCGGCGCGGGCGGCCGCCCTGCGAGAGCGGGAGATGCCAACACTGCAGGCCGCACTCGACGCGGTGCGCGCCGAGCTGGGCGAGCCGGTCGAGGTCACCGTGATACCCGATGTGGCAGATTGAGCCGTTGAAGAATCGTTCCTGTGAGCGAGCTGATATACGCCCGCGCCATTTCGGGTATACGACCCGCGATAACCTGTGTTAAGGACTACCGCAAAACCGTTTGCAGACGGTTGGATGACCCGTAGCACGCACGCAGCAGAGTTCAGGAGATTTCGATGACGTCAGTGTCCATTCCCGGTCTGGATACCGCGCCGACCAACCACCAGGGCCTGTTGTCCTGGGTGGCCGAGGTCGCCGAGCTCACCGAGCCGGACCGGGTGGTCTTCGCTGACGGCTCCGACAAGGAGTGGAAGCGCCTTTCCGAGCAGCTGGTCGAGGCCGGCACGTTCAAGCGGCTCAACGAGGAGAAGCATCCCAACTCCTACCTGGCGCTGTCCGACCCCTCCGATGTAGCGCGTGTCGAGTCCCGGACGTTCATCTGTACCGAGCGTGAGCTCGACGCCGGTCCCACCAACAACTGGATGGCCCCGACCGAGATGCGGTCGATCCTGACCGACCTGTACCGCGGTTGTATGCGCGGTCGCACGATGTGGGTGGTCCCGTTCTGCATGGGGCCGCTCGGCGCCGACGACCCCAAGCTGGGGGTGGAGATCACCGACTCCGAATACGTCGTCGTTTCGATGAAGATCATGACCCGGATGGGCACGGCCGCGCTGGAAAAGCTCGGCACCGACGGCTTCTTCGTCAAGGCGCTGCACTCGGTCGGCGCCCCGCTGAAGCCTGGCCAAAAAGACGTGCCGTGGCCGTGCAATGACACCAAGTACATCACCCACTTCCCGGAAACCCGCGAGATCTGGAGCTACGGGTCGGGCTATGGCGGCAACGCCCTGCTGGGCAAGAAGTGCTACGCACTGCGGATCGCCTCGGCGATGGCCCACGACGAGGGCTGGCTGGCCGAGCACATGCTGATCCTCAAACTGATCTCCCCGGAGAACAAGGCGTATTACATCGCGGCGGCGTTCCCGTCGGCGTGCGGTAAGACCAACCTGGCGATGCTGCAGCCCACCATCGACGGCTGGCGCGCCGAAACCCTCGGCGACGACATCGCCTGGATGCGGTTCGGCAAGGACGGCCGGCTCCACGCGGTCAATCCCGAGTACGGCTTCTTCGGGGTGGCGCCGGGCACCAACTGGAAGTCCAACCCCAACGCCATGCGCACCATCGCTGCCGGCAACAGCATTTTCACCAATGTTGCGCTCACCGACGAAGGTGATGTGTGGTGGGAAGGCCTGGAAGGCGAGCCCGATCACCTGATCGATTGGAAGGGCCAAGACTGGGTTATACGGGAGACGGAAACCAAAGCCGCACATCCGAACTCGCGCTACACCACGCCGATGTCGCAGTGTCCGATCCTGGCTCCCGAATGGGACGACCCACAGGGCGTGCCGATCTCGGCGATCCTATTCGGCGGCCGCCGCAAGACCACCGTTCCGTTGGTGACCCAGGCCCGTGACTGGCAACACGGCGTGTTCATCGGCGCCACGCTGGGCAGCGAGCAGACTGCCGCGGCCGAAGGCAAGGTCGGCACCGTGCGGCGCGACCCGATGGCCATGCTGCCGTTCATCGGCTACAACGTCGGCGACTACATCCAGCACTGGATCGACGTCGGCAAGAACTCCGACGAGTCCAAGATGCCGAAGGTGTTCTTCGTCAACTGGTTCCGTCGCGGCACTGACGGCAAATTCCTGTGGCCGGGTTTCGGGGAGAACAGCCGGGTGCTCAAGTGGATCGTCGACCGCATCGAGCAGACAGGCGGTGGAAGGTCCACTCCGATCGGGATTGTGCCGTCGGTTGAGGACCTGGACTTGGACGGCCTCGACGTCGACCCCGCCAAGGTAGCGCAGGCGCTGGCGGTCAGCCCGGCCGAATGGCGCGAGGAGTTGCCGCAGATCGAGGAGTGGTTCGAGTTCATCGGCGAGAAGCTGCCAACCGGCATCAAGGACGAGTTCGACGCACTCAAGCAGCGGCTGGCCGAGTAGCGCGAGCAACCACGCCGTACAGTCTGCGCATGCAGATTCGCGAGTATCTCGGCGCCGACAAGCCCGCGGTCATCCTGCATCCGTCCGGCACGGTCATCACCTTCGATGAACTGGAGGCGCGGGCCAACCGACTGGCGCACTACTTCCGGATGTCCGGCCTGGTCGAGGGCGACGCGGTCGCGATCCTCATGGAGAACAACGAGCACATCCATGCGGTCATGTGGGCGGCGCGGCGTAGCGGTCTGTACTACGTGCCGATCAACACCCACCTGACCGCGGCCGAAGCCGCCTACATCGTCGACAACAGCGCCGCCAAGGCGATTATCGGTTCGACTGCGCTGCGCAAGACCTGCGAGAACCTGGGCGAGCACCTTCCCGGCGGCCTGCCAGATCTGCTGATGATCGCCGACGACGACTTGGACGGCTGGCTGCGTTACCCGGAATGTGTTGCCGGCCGACCGGATACCCCGATCAATGACGAACTCGAGGGTGACCTGTTGCAGTACTCGTCGGGCACCACTGGCCGGCCCAAAGGCATCAAGCGCGAGCTGCCGCACGTCTCACCGGCCGAGGCGCCCGGCATGATGTCGGCGCTGGTCGGTTTCTGGATGACGCCCGATTCGATCTATCTGAGCCCTGCGCCGCTGTACCACACCGCGCCGTCGGTGTGGTCGATGAGCGCGCAGGCCGGCGGCATCACCACGGTGGTCATGGAGAAGTTCGACCCGCAAGCCTGCCTCGATGCCATCCAGCGCCACCGCGTCACGCACGGCCAGTTCGTCCCGGCGATGTTCACCCGGATGCTGAAACTTCCTGAGCAGGTGCGTAATTCGTATGACCTGTCCAGCCTGCAGCGGGTGATGCACGCGGCGGCACCGTGCCCGGTTGAGATCAAAAAGCAGATGATCGACTGGTGGGGGCCGATCGTCGACGAGTACTACGCGTCCTCAGAAGCGATCGGGTCGACGTTGATCACCGCCGAGGAGTGGCTGGCCCATCCGGGCTCGGTCGGCAAACCGATGATGTGCGAAATACACATCCTCGACGAGGACGACAACGAGTTGCCGCCGGGCCAAGCCGGCGAAATCTACTTCGAGGGGGGCTACGTTTTCGAATACCTCAACGGCGATGCGAAAACCGCCGCGTCCCGCGACAAGCACGGCTGGGTGACCGTCGGCGACGTCGGCTACATCGATGATGAGGGTTACCTTTACCTGACCGACCGCAGGCATCACATGATCATCTCCGGCGGCGTGAACATCTATCCGCAAGAAGCCGAGAACCTTCTGGTCACCCATCCGAAAGTTCTCGACGCGGCGGTGTTCGGGATTCCCGACGACGAAATGGGCCAAAGCGTCAAGGCCGTGGTGCAGAGCGTGGATCCGGCCGACGCCACCGATCAGTTCGCCGATGAATTGCTGGCGTGGCTGCGGGATCGCTTGGCACACTATAAATGTCCGCGGTCGATCTCGTTCGAGGCACAGCTGCCGCGCACCGAGACCGGCAAAATGTTCAAGGGCGAGTTGGTCAAGAAGTATTCGTGAAAGTCGTCGAGCTGCCAGCGGGAATCATTGTCGGTTGCGACGTCGAAAATATCAGTGACCGAGCAACTTTCACGCTGACCGAAGACTCATGCGACGACCGCCGGGTAGTCAGCGTCCCGGCGATTGACGCTGCACTCACCGAACTCGCGGCCCGACTGGAACGTTGGCCGCTGGCTGCCGCCATCTGCGACGACGTGCTGCGATCCGTCGATCCGGGCGGCCCGACGCTGGCCGGTGTGATGACCGAGTCGCTGGCCTACTCCACCTTGCAGTCCGGCCCGGAGTTCGGTCGCTGGCTTGCCGAACGCGGCCCGGCCAGCATGCCCGAGCTCGCCGATCCGGTGCTGTCCGAGCGTGCGGGCAACACATTGCGCATCACATTCAACCGGCCGCAGCGCCACAATGCGTTTTCGACCGATACCCGTGCAGCGTTGTTGGAGGCGTTGACCGTGGCGCAGCTGGATCCGTCGGTCGACGAGGTGGTGCTGGCCGGCAACGGGTCGTCGTTTTGCAGCGGCGGCGACCTCGCCGAGTTCGGGACGTTCAGCGATCCGGCCAGTGCGCACCTGGCCCGCACCCGCCATAGCCCGGCGCTGGCGCTCGATGAACTGACCGCCCGGCTCGGTCCGGCCTGCCGCGCCGAGGTGCACGGTCAGGTGCTGGGCAGTGGACTGGAGATGGCGGCGTTTTGTGGACGGGTTGAGGCGCGGCCCGATTCGGTGTTCGGGCTTCCCGAACTAAGCCTGGGACTGATTCCAGGGGCCGGTGGTACCGTCAGCGTGACCCGACGCATAGGCCGTTGGCGCACTGCGTATTTGGTGATCTCAGGCAGGGTGATCGATCCGGTGACGGCGGTGCGCTGGGGGCTGGTGGACAAGGTTAGCTAATCTGCGCGCACACCCATGCCTCGAGACAGCAGCCACGGCTGTGATTCCGGTCCGGAACACGACCATGGTTTCTGTCTGGCGGCGCACCGACACTGCGGTCAGATCCCGCCGCGGGCGACCAACTGAGCGGCGATGACATTGCGCTGGATTTCGTTGGTGCCTTCGCCGACGATCATCAGCGGCGCGTCGCGGAAGTAGCGCTCGACGTCGTATTCGGTGGAGTATCCGTAGCCGCCGTGAATGCGCACCGCGTTCAACGCGATCTCCATGGCGATCTCGGAGGCGAACAACTTGGCCATGCCGGCCTCCATGTCGGCGCGCTCGCCGCTGTCATAGCGCTCGGCCGCATAGCGGGTGAGCTGGCGTGCGGCGGTGAGCTTGGTCGCCATGTCGGCCAGATAGTTGCCGACGGCCTGATGCTTCCAGATCGGCTTGCCGAAGCTTTCCCGCTGCTGGGCATAGGCCAGCGCATCCTCCAACGCCGCCGTCGCCACGCCCAGTGCGCGGGAAGCCACCTGAATACGGCCGGTCTCAAGGCCTTTCATCATCTGTGCAAAGCCCTTGCCGGGCACCCCGCCCAGTACCGCCGACGCCGGGACGCGGTAGCCGTCGAAGGACAGCTCGCAGCTTTCGACGCCCTTGTAGCCCAGTTTGGGTAGATCTCGCGAAATCGTCAGGCCCGGCCCCGGCTGCACCAGCACCACCGAGATGCCGGTGTGGCGCGGGGTGGCGTTCGGGTCGGTCTTGCACAGTAGCGCGATCAGCCCGGAACGCCGGGCATTGCTGATCCACGTCTTGGACCCGTTGATCACCAGCTCGTGGGAATCGGGGCCGTCGGGCAGCGCGGTCGTCGACATGTTCTGCAGATCGCTGCCGCCGCCGGGTTCGGTCAGCGCCATCGTGGCCCGCAGCTCGCCGGTGGCCATCGGCGGCAGATACCGGCGCTTCTGCTCCTCGGTGCCATACACGGTGAGCAGCTTGGCCACCACGGTGTGTCCGCCCATCGCGCCGGCCAGGCTCATCCAGCCGCGGGCCAGCTCCTGGGTGACGAGCACGTAGCACGGCATCGATACCGGCGACCCGCCGTACTCCTCACCGATGGCCAGGCCGTAGATGCCGATGCGCTTCATCTGCTCGATCCACGCCTCGGGATACTCGTTGGCATGCTCGACCTCGCGGACCGTCGGCCTGACCTCCTTGTCGATGAACGCCCGCACCGTCTCGACCAGCATCGTCTCCTCGTCGGTCAGTGCCGTGGTCATCGGGTGCCTCCCCGTGTGTCAGGATTCCTACGCTATGACAGGTGGACCCTACTTCGACGACCTGTCGGTCGGGCAGGTGTTCGAC
Source organism: Mycobacterium sp. (assembly GCF_050700595.1). Classification (GTDB taxonomy): domain Bacteria; phylum Actinomycetota; class Actinomycetes; order Mycobacteriales; family Mycobacteriaceae; genus Mycobacterium. Next base: position 6,041 of record NZ_JBOHHI010000055.1, on the reverse strand, counting down.
TGGGCACCGTCGGTGATGCTGACCGCCGGGATGGCGGCGGTGCACCAGTCGATCGTCGGCGATCGGCTGCGGCTCGCGCTGGACGCCGACCTGTGCGCCGTGGTGGTCGGGGCGCCCGCCGCACTGGCACATCCGGCACTGGTATGCGATGTCGCGATCGGCCAGACGACACTGGCCACCCAGCGGGTCAAAGCCAACCTCTTCTACCGCGGGCTGACATTTCATTGCTTCCCGGTTATCGGTGACACGCTCTACACCCGCACGGAAGTGGTTGGGTTGCGGCAGAATTCGCCTCAGCCGGGACGGGCGCCTACCGGTCTGGCGGCGCTGCGGATGACCACCATCGACCAGGCCGACCAGCTGGTTCTCGACTTCTACCGCTGCGCGATGTTGCCGGCCAGGCCCGATGCCGACGACACCGGCCACCATGACGACCTGTCCACCGTCGGCGCCGATGCGGTGGCGCCAGCCCAGGACCCGACGTCGGACTGGGACGCCGACGCGTTCCGCAAGCGAGTGCCCGGACCGCATTTCGACGCCGCCATCGCCGGCACGGTGCTGCACAGCACCGGCGACGTGGTCAGCAGCGCGCCCGAGCTGGCTCGCCTTACCTTGAATATCGCAGCCACACACCATGATTCACGTGTAAGCGGACGCCGACTGGTGTACGGTGGGCACACCATCGGGCTGGCGTTGGCGCAGGCGACCCGGTTGCTGCCGAACTTGGCGACGGTGCTGGCCTGGCAGTCCTGTGACCACACCGGCCCGGTCTACGAGGGCGACACGCTCTACAGCGAACTGCGGGTCGAATCCGCCGAGCCGACCGAACACGGCGGCGTGCTGGGATTACGGTCACTGGTCTACGCGGTCACCGATTCGGAGATCGAGCCCGACCGGCAGGTGCTGGATTGGCGGTTCACCGCGTTGCAGTTCTAAAGCTGCAGTTCTAAAGCTGGGTGGTGCGCACAATGGGAGCGTGGACTCGACAACAGCGGACTGGGCTGGCAGCGGGCTCGCCTATCTGACCGGCCCGCCCGACGGGCCGCCGGATTGTTCCCGCGCGCCGGTGCTGACCGAGGCCCGGCGGGTGACGGCCGATATCGCCCGGCTTAGCGGCGTCCAGGTTGACGCCGCCACGATGTTGGCCGGCCGCGCGGCGCTGCGCGGCCTGTGCCGCCAGGGCCGGATCTCCGCGGGCGGAGCCACCCGGTTGCTTCCCACCGCCGACGGTTGGTGCGCGATCGCGCTGCCGCGCGACGAGGATCTCGAGGCGCTGCCCGCGCTGCTGGAGACCGACACCGGGCCCGCCGAACGCTGGCCGGCGTTATCTTCCTGGGCGGCAGAACGTTCCAGTGCAGCCGTCGTCGCCCGGACCGGGCTGCTGGACATCGCCGCGGCCGCACTCGGCGAGGCGACCGCATCGACGCCGGCCGTGCGGTCGGTCGGCGACACCGCAGAGCCGCGGCGGCTCGACGGGCTGCTGGTGGCCGACCTGTCGTTCCTGTGGGCGGGGCCGCTGTGCGCACAGCTGCTAGCCCGGGCCGGCGCGATCGTGGTCAAGGTGGAAAGCTTCGCCCGGTCCGACGGTACCCGCCGCGGCGAGCCCGCATTCTTCGACTGGATGAACTTCGGGAAGCTTTCCTACGCCGTCGATTTCGACACCGACATCGACGTACTCCGCGAGTTGCTTGCAGCTGCTGACATCGTCATCGAATCCTCCCGGCCGGCCGCGCTTACCCGCCGCGGGTTGAGCGCAGCCGACGTACCCGCCCGGGCGGGACGGGTGTGGCTACGCATCAGCGGCTATACCGGTCAGCCGGTCCGGGCGGCATTCGGCGACGACGCCGCGGTCGCCGGTGGGCTCGTCGGCGCAGATCCCGACGGGCCGGTATTCTGCGGCGACGCCATCGCAGACCCACTGAGTGGGCTGGAAGCGGCGCGGGCGGTGGCGCTGTCGCTGCGCCGCGGGGGCGGCGAACTGATCGAGGTGTCGATGGCGCAGGTGGCCGCCTGCTATGCCGCACTGCCACAGGCGTCGTCGGGATGTGCTGCGCCCGCTGCCCCGCCACGACCGCCGGCAGCTGTGCCGGCGGCGTCGCCGCTGGGCGCGGACAACGCTGCAGTGCGCCGAATCGTCATCGAAAGGCTTTGTGCGCCATGCTGATCCGACACGCAACCAGGCTCGATGGCGCGGTGCTCGATATTCGGGTCGGCGCACAGATCGACGAGGTGGGCGACACCATAACGCCTCGGGCAGACGAGGACGTTTTCGACGCGGCTGGCGGTACGGTGCTGCCCGGGCTGCACGACCATCACGTCCATCTGCATTCCGCGGCGGCCGCCCAGACCTCGGTACAGGTGGGGCCGCCGCAGGCGCGCGACCGGGAGACGTTCGCCCGCGTCTTGACCACCGCCGCGATCGGCGAGGACGGCTGGATCCGTGCGGTCGGCTACCACGAATCGGTCGCCGGACCGCTGGATAGGACCGTGCTGGATGCGCTGATCCCCAACGTGCCGGCGCGGATACAGCACCGCAGCGGCGCGTTGTGGAGTCTCAACTCGGCGGGCCTGCGCCGGGTGGGGTTGGCCGACCATCCGGACGGGCGGATCCGCAGCACCGACCCGGGCTGGTCTGACGCATTGGACCGCGGCCAGGTCAGCCTGGCCGACCTGAGCGGTCTGCTGGTTCGTCTGGGTGTCACCGGAATCACCGATGCCACACCCGATCTGGATGTCAGTGACATCGTGAGGATGACCGAGTTACACCGGCATGGCGAGCTGCGCCAACACGTACATGTACTATCACCCGGCAAGCGGATCCTGCACGACGACAACCTGGACCTCGACGAGCTCGCCGGCTGGACCGCCGAACGACACGGCTTCGGTGGACCGGTGGCCATCCACTGTGTGACCGCCGCGCAGCTTGTCGTGACAATCGCGGCGCTGCGCCAGGCCGGTACGCACCCGCGGGACCGCATCGAACATGCCGCCATGGTGCCGTCGGACTGCATAGCCGATCTCGTCGACCTCGGGGTAACGGTGGTGACCCAGCCCAACTTCGTCGCCGAGCGCGGCGAGCAGTACCTTGCCGAAATCCCTGCCGCCGAACATGATCAGCTGTGGCGGGTCGGCTCGCTCCTGGCGGCCGGTGTCCCGGTCGCATTGTCCACGGATATGCCATTCGGCCGCGGGGACCCGTGGGCAGCCATGCACGCGGCGGTGCACCGCAGCACTGCGAGCGGGGCCGTGCTGGGAGCCGACGAATGTGTCCCGGCACGGAAGGCATTGATGATGTTCCTGGGCCGGCTCGAACAGCCCAGCCGGGTCCGCACGGTCGAACCGGGGCAACCAGGTGATCTATGCCTGTTGGCCGTGCCCCCGGAAGCCGCGCTGGAGAATCTGGATGCCGGCATGGTCGCCGCCACGGTTATCGACGGCCAGATCGTCTACCAACGGTCATGACTCGCGAGCGTGCACGGATGTACAGCCGATGCCGCGTGTCGACGTACAAACACGCACGCTCGCGTCAAGACAGGGCCGTGCGCAGGCTGGCGCACTGGCTGGCGAAGAAGGCTTGCGACACTTGAGCTTTCGGCGCCACCAGGTCGAACCCGTGGAAAGCGCCCGGCACCACCTCGACGTGGCACGGTACGCCGGCGCCGGTGAGCCGTTCGGCGTAGGCGAGATCCTCGTCGTGAAACAGGTCGTGAGTGCCGACGCCGATCCACGCCGGCGCGAGCCCGCTGAGGTCGTCCCGGCGTCCCGGGACGGCTACCTGCGGATCGGCGCCGCCCAGATACGCCGCCCAGCCGAATCGGTTGCTGTTTGGGCTCCAGAGCCGGTAGTTCGGGTTTTTCGGACTCGTCGCGCTACGGTCGTCGAGCATCGGATAGGCCAACAACTGCAGGGTCGGGGTAACTTCGCCGCGGTCGCGGGCCAGCAGCGCCAGCGCGGCTGCCAGGCCGCCGCCGGCGCTGGCGCCGCCGATCGCCACCCGCGCGGAATCCACCGCGGGCAGGCGGGTCAGCCAAAGCAATGCCGAGTAGCAGTCCTCGAGCGCCGCGGGGTAGGGGTGTTCGGGCGCCAGGCGGTATTCCACCGACGCGACCGTGATGCCGAGGGTGTCGGCCATCCGGCTGCACTGGGCATCGTCCATTTGTGCCTGACCCAGGACGTACCCGCCGCCGTGCATCCACAGCAGCGCGGGCGCGGGTTCGTTGACCTCAACCGGCCGGAATAGCCGCACGCCGGCACCGGAGCCGAGGGTGAGCACTTCAACGCCGTCGACGCCACTGCGCCGCAACCCCATCAGTGCCCGCATCAGCCGCAAACTCCGCGGGCCGACCAGTGTTCGTGGTGCGACGCGGGCGATTCTGCGCAGATCTGGGTGAAAGTCGGTGTTCGGCATCGATCCAGTATGCCGACCGTGCTGGCCGCAGCGCGCCGGGCCGGTGAGCTCGACACGTGAGCGCTTGTCATATTTGTCGTTTGCCGCGGACGCCGCGGGGTACGCTCCCGGGATGGTGCGCCCAGCCACCCGCTACCCGGGACCGACCATGGCCAGCCGGATAAAGTGGTTGCTGCGGGCCCGTCCTGCCGACTACATGCTGGCGCTCAGCGTCGCGTCGGCTTCGCTGCCCGTAGTCGGCAAGCATCTCGAGCCGCTGGGTGGGGCGACCGCGATGGGCGTGTGGGGCGCTCGGCACCTACCGGACTTTTTGTCCGGCACGGCCAAGTCCTGGCTCACACCGGAGATCGGTGCGATCCGCAGGCGCGAGCGTGACAAGACGCACGCCGTATCCGACGCGGCGTTGCGGGGCATCGTGGCCGCCAAAGACCTCGATATCGAATGGCCGGCACCCGAGCGAACCCCGCCGGTGTGGAAGGCCCTGTGCCACCGTCGCCACTTGTACCGCACCGGCGTCCGCTACGGCGACCACCCGGTCCAGCTGCTGGACGTGTGGCGTCACAAGGACTTGCCGCCCGCCCCGGCGCCGGTGCTGATCTTTGTCCCAGGCGGCGCCTGGGTGCACGGCAGCCGCGCGCTGCAGGGCTATGCCCTGATGTCGCATTTGGCCGAGCGCGGCTGGGTGTGCCTGTCGATTGACTACCGCGTCGCGCCGCACCACCGCTGGCCGTGCCACATCACCGACGTCAAGACCGCGATCGCCTGGGCACGCGCCAACGTCGACAAGTTCGGTGGTGACCGCAATTTCGTTGCGGTGGCAGGATGTTCGGCTGGTGGGCATTTGTCCGCGCTGGCGGGCCTGACCGGCAATGACCCCGAGTTGCAGGTCGGGCTGCCGACCGGCTCGGACACCGCAGTGGACGCCGTTGTCGGGATTTACGGCCGCTACGACTGGGAGGACCGCTCGACCGCCGAGCGGGACCGCTTCGTCGACTTCCTGGAGCGGGTGGTGGTCAACCGCAGAATCGACCGTCACCCCGAGGTGTTCCGCAACGCCTCGCCGATCGCCCGGGTGCGTCCAGACGCCCCACCGTTTTTGGTGATTCACGGCAGCAATGACGCGGTGATCCCGGTCGAGCAGGCGCGCAGCTTCGTTGAACGGCTGCGATCGGTGTCGCATTCGGTGGTCGGGTATGTGGAGCTACCCGGCGCCGGCCACGCCTTCGATCTGACCGATGGCACCCGTACCGGCGTGATGGCCACCGCAATCGGGCTGTTCCTCAACCAGGTTCACCGCAACCGCACGCTGATCGGAGCCAAAGAGGTTATTTGAGCGCCAGCCGAATGTAAGGTCCCTGCCAAGGGTCCCTGCAAAGGGAGGTGGGGCGTGAAGAGGCTCAGCGGCTGGGACGCGGTGCTGCTGTACAGCGAGACGCCGAACGTGCACATGCACACCCTGAAAATTGCGGTCATCGAATTGGATGCCGACCGGCGCGATTTCGACATCTTGATTTTATTTCGGGTCATCCTCTTACTTCTCTAAATTATAGTACGGTTGTGATAGATGTTTTTATTAATCAGGATATTTTTTCATCTTGAGATGTTTTTGGATTATTTGTTAGTAGATGTGTCC
>NZ_JBOHHI010000054.1:0-11190 GCF_050700595.1 Mycobacterium sp. | reverse complement strand
GCCGTGCTCGACGGGCTGGGCCGGGCGGGCGTCAGACCCCGCTGAAGCAATCCTGACCGGTCTGCGGCTGTGACGACGACGCCGGGATGGTGGCGTTTTGGGTGGAGAACGCGGCCTCCACACCGGACTCGGTGACCTTCACGCTGTCGGCGTGGATGCCCAGCGGGTAGTTCTTGGTGGCTTTCGAGGTGAGGTCGTCCAGGTTCTTCTGCACGGTGTCCGTCGACATGCTGGAGCCCAGCGCCCTCAAGTTGACCACCTGCAGCGACAGCCCGTTGTCGACGATCTGCGGTTTGACCGTGGCGCTGTCAAGTAGGCCCTTCAGCTCGATGGTGCCGTCGCCGGGATTGGTGGTGACTTTGTTGGTCACGAAACTGCCTATCACCGGGATGGCGTCCTGGATCGACTGCTTGATGCCGTCCGACGACCAGCTGATGGTGCCGTTCAGCGCGCCGATCGTGCCCTTGGAGTTGTTGGAGTTGTTCAGTCGGATGTCATGAATATCCAGGCTGACCTTCATGCCCTTGGCACTGCGCACCTGGTTGCCGGCCGTCTGCACCGAGATGTTGGTGTAGTGGCTGGTGATGATCTGCCATAGCACCGGCGGCGTGGCGGCGAAGGACACGCTGGCGCTGTCCTGCACCTCGCAGGACACCGCGCCGGCAACTTTGCTGTCGGCGAGGTGTCGGGTATACAACTCGGCGCCGATCAGGCCCGCGACGACGATCAACAGCAAGACGATGATGGCCAGAAGGATCGATACCGGGTTGCGGAAAAAGCCGTGCTGGGGTTGTTTCACCTGCGTGTCCTCCGACTGCGGCTCGATGGACAGCCGGGTGGTCGGCTGCTCGGGTGTGTTGGGCGCCGGGCCGGGTTGGCGCGGTTGCGGGTTAGGGGGGAGCTGATGCGGCTGCGGATACGCCGGGGGTCTGGCATGGGGCGGCGGGGGACCCGGCGGCTGCGGCCGGTTCGGCGGTGGCGGTGGTTGAGCGAAGCGGCCGCCCTGGGGGATCTGGCGGGTCGGTGATTCGGACGGAGCGGGAGTCGGCCGGGGCCGGCCAGGGCCGGCCGGGCGAGCCCATCGCGATGGGTCGTCGCGCGAGGGCCCTTGCGGAGTCGTCACCAGCGTGATTGTGCCTTATCGAGCTAAACGAAGTCTAAGGATGCCTTACAGGTTCGCGAAGCAGGCGTTCGACTGACCGGCCGGAATGGACGCGTCACGCGTCGAAAAATGCGCTGTCACACCGTCATTGGTCACCTGCACGTTGTCGGCATGAATGCCGAGCGGATAGTCCTTGGTCAGCCTGGACGCGAAGTCGTCGAGGCTGGCTTGGATGGTTTCCCTCGGCAGCGCTGTGCCCAGCGCTTGGAGACTGACCACCTCCAGGGACAAGCCGTTCTCGACGATTTGCGGCTTGACGACGATGGTGTCCAAAAAGCCCCGCAACTCGATGGTGCCGCTGTCGGGGTGGGTGCTGACGGTGCTGGCCACGAAGCTGCCCAGCACCGGGATCGCCTCCTGAACCGATTCCTTGATCCCGTCGACCGACCACATGATGGTGGCGTCCAGCGCGCCGATCATGCCCTTGGAATCGGCCGTGTGATGTTGCAAGTCGACGTCGCGGATCTCGATGGCGACTTTCATGTGCTTGGCATCGCGGATCTGGTTCCCGGCCGTCTGGACCGAGATATTGGTGTAGTGGCCGGTGATGTGCTGCCACAGCACCGGCGGCGCCACGCCGAAGGACACCGTCGCCGTGTCCTTCACCTCGCACTCCACCGCCTCGGCCACCTTGCCGTCTGCAACGTGGCGGGCGTAGAGCTCGGCGCCGATCAGCCCGGCCACTGCCAGTGCCACCACGATGACCAGCGTCAGGACGATCGACAGCGGGTCTTTGAAAAACTGGAACGAGCGGCGTTTGGTTTTCACAGGTAACCCAACAGAAGTTGTCCCGTCCTCCGATGGCGGCCGGTCGGACGGCGACTCAGCCGGGTAATCCTGGACATTCGGTGCCGGGCTCGACGGCGGTGCGCCCGGGTAGCCCGGGACGGTCGGCGCGGAGCCGGACTGATCGGACGGCACCGTGGGCTGGGCACCGGCGCTTTGGCTTTCCGGATGCGCCCAGGTCGACGGGTCGTCGTCGGGCGGCCCCTGCGGATTCGTCATCGGGGCGATTCTGCCTTATCGACATCGGTGAAGTCCGCCTGGTTGCGCAGCACCGCGAGGCTGTCCCGGGCGGCGGCGACCCGGTCGAGGTCGAGATCGGTGACCAACAGCTGTGGGTCGGCCCCGGCCGACACCACCACGTCGCCGAACGGCGAGACCACCAGGCTGCCGCCCACCCCGGCCGGCGCCCCCGACGACAACTCCCGGCCCGGATCGGCCTGCCCGGCCGCGGCGATATAGCTGGTGGAATCCAGCGCCCGCGCGCGCGCCAGCAACGTCCACTGCTCGAGCTTTCCGGGTCCCGAACCCCACGACGCGCTGACCGTGATCAGCTGGGCACCGCGGCGGGCCAGCGTGGTGTACAACGCGGGGAACCGGATGTCGTAGCAGGTGGTCAGCCCCACCCCGACATCGTCGACGTCGATCACCACCGGCTCGCGGCCCGGCGCAACGGTACGCGACTCGGTGAACCCGAACGCGTCGTAGAGGTGGATCTTGTCGTAGTGCGCGTCGGTACCGGGCCCGGCCGCGATCAAAGTGTTGGTGACCCGCCCGTCACCGGCCGGGCTGAACATCCCGGCGACCACCGTGATGCCGGCGTCGGCGGCGATTCGGCGCACTCCGTCGCCCCACGGTCCGTCGACCGGCTCGGCGATCGGCGCCAGCGGCACACCGAACCGGCACATGGTCGCCTCCGGGAACACCGCCAGCGTCGCGCCGGCGTCGGCGGCCCGGCCGGTGTAGTCGGCCACCAGTTCGAGGTTGTCGCCCGGGCTGGTGCCGCTGAGGATCTGCGCTACCGCAATCCGCATGACTGCCAGCGTACGGCGGCTTCCCCGGGCGTCACTCCAGCGTGACGCTCGGCGACCAGAGTCACTCCAGCGTGACGCTCGGCGACCGCGTCAGGCGCTGTCGCTGATCCACAGGGTGGTGAACCGCTGTTCGGCGATCAGCAGTTCCACCAACTGGTTGCTGATGAAGTTCTCCAGCTTGCCGCCGACGAGCGGGATGCGGACCTCGACGGTGGCCCGGAACTTCATCCGGGCGCCGGATTCGGGCAGCGGCGCCAGCATCGCGGTACCGGACAGGGTGGCCGGCGCGTCAAGGATCGACCCGACGACGGTGGCGGTGGCCTCGCCGTTGGTGACCGGACCCCAGCTCTCCTCGCGGCGAACGCACAGATCGCCGCGGTGAAACTGGGTGACCACACCCGGAAGCCGGTCGCTGCGCAGCACCTGCGTGGTGATCACGTCGATGCTGCCGTCCTGGCCGGAGCGCATCGAATCCAGCGTCGCGTCGTCGGCACCCGAATCGGCCAGTCGGGCCAGCCAGTAACCCTCGTCGCGCAATGCCCGAAGAACTTGATCGACGGTGGCCCCGTAGTCGGTCGACATGTCGAATGAACGGGGCATAGCCGGTCAGGCTACCGTCAAAGCCCATGAAAACGGGCGGTGTCGGTTCGCGGTTCGCCGGTGCCCGGGTCGACGAGGCGGTACCGCTGGCGCCGCTGACCACGCTGCGGATCGGCCCGATCGCGCGACGGGTGATCACCTGCAGGAGCACCGAACAGGTGATCGCCACGCTGCGCCACCTTGACAGTGCACCCCCCGGACCGCTGCTGGTGTTGGCCGGTGGCTCCAACGTCGTGATCGCCGATACGCTGACCGACCTGACGGTGGTGCGGCTGGCGGCCGCCGGCATCGCCCTCGACGACAACCTGGTGCGGGTGGAGGCCGGTGCGGTATGGGATGACGTGGTGGCCGCGACGATCGAGCGTGGCCTGGGCGGGCTGGAATGCATGTCCGGCATCCCCGGCTGCACCGGGGCCACCCCGGTGCAGAACGTCGGCGCGTACGGCGCCGAGGTGGCCGACACCATCACCCGGGTGCGGCTGCTGGACCGCCGCAGCGGCGAGGTGCGCTGGGCACCGGCCGGCGAGCTTGGCTTCGGATATCGCACCAGCGCGCTCAAACACTCGACGGCTGCCGTCGTCTTGGAGGTGGAGTTCGCGCTGGACGCGGCGGGCCGCAGCGCGCCGCTGGCCTACGGCGAGCTGATCACCGCGTTAGGCGCCACGGCCGGTCAGCGCGTCGACCCGGCGGCGGTGCGGACGGCGGTGCTGGGGCTGCGCAGGCGCAAAGGCATGGTGCTCGACGCGAGCGACCACGACACCTGGAGCGTGGGATCCTTCTTCACCAACCCGGTTGTTGCGCCCGGGGTTTATCAGCGGCTGGCCGACGCCGCCGGAGAGCCGGTGCCGCACTACCCGGCGCCCGACGGCGTCAAGCTGGCGGCGGGCTGGCTGGTCGAGCACGCCGGGTTCGGCAAAGGCTATCCGGACATCGAGGGCGCACCGTGCCGGTTGTCGAGCAAGCATGCGCTCGCGGTGACCAACCGCGGTGCGGCGACCGCTGCCGACGTGGTTGCGCTGGCCCGCACCCTGCGCGACGGGGTGCGCGATGTGTTTGGTATCACACTGATCCCCGAGCCGGTGCTGGTCGGCTGCGCACTGTAGCTGCGCCTGAGCGGCGCGTGCCGGTTTCGCCGGTATCTTGGTTTGTCGTGAACACAGCGCGCGGCCTGCCGCCGATCGACCGGCGCCGGGCTTTGACGACGCTGGCGGTGGGGATGTTCGCGCCGAACGTGCTGGCGGCTTGTGTCGGGGGTCCGAGCAAACAATCCGAGAAGGCAAAACCACCGCCGGCGCCCAGTTTGACGTTCCGCCCGGCCGACAAGGCCGAGGATGTGGTCCCGACCGCGCCGATCAGCGTCGAGGTGCGCGACGGCTGGTTTCAGCGGGTGACGTTGGCGAATCGCGCCGGCAAGGTGGTTGCCGGGACGCTCAACCGTGACCGCACCGTCTACACCATCACCGAGCCGCTCGGCTACGACGCGACCTATACCTGGGGCGGTTCGGTCGTCGGTCACGACGGCAAGGCGGTCCCGGTGGCCGGGAAGTTCATCACGGTCACCCCCACCAAGCAGGTCGACGGCGGGTTCCAGCTGGCCGACGGGCAGACGGTCGGGGTCGCCGCGCCGATCATCATCCAGTTCGACGCCCCGATTGCCGACAAGGCCGCCGTCGAGCGGGCGCTGACGGTGACCACCGACCCGCCGGTCGAGGGCAGCTGGGCGTGGCTGCCCGACGAGGCCGCGGGCGCCCGTGTGCACTGGCGCACCCGCGAGTACTACCCGGCGGGCACCCAGGTCAACGTGGACGCCAAGCTGTACGGCCTGGGGTTCGGTGACGGTGCCTACGGCAAGCAGGACATGAGCCTGAGCTTCCAGACCGGCCGCCGCCAGGTGGTCAAGGCCGCGGTCTCCTCGCACCGCATCCAGGTGGCCAGGGACGAAGGCGTCATCATGGACTTCCCGTGCAGCTACGGCGGGGGCGACAAAGCGCGCAACGTCACCCGCAACGGCATCCATGTGGTCAGCGAGAAATACGCCGACTTCTACATGTCCAACCCGGCCGCCGGCTACAACAACATCCACGAGCGCTGGGCGGTGCGGATTTCCAACAACGGCGAGTTCATCCACGCCAACCCGGCAAGCTCAGGCGCGCAGGGCAACACCAACGTCACCAACGGCTGCGTCAACCTGTCGACGGCCGACGCGGAGCAGTACTACAGCAGCGCAATCTATGGTGACCCGGTCGAGGTGACCGGCAGCCCGATCGAGTTGTCCTACGCCGACGGTGACATCTGGGACTGGGCGGTGGACTGGGACACCTGGGTGTCGATGTCGGCGCTGCCGCCGCCCGGGCGGTCGACGTCGCCGCAGGTACATGCGCGGATGCCGCGCAGCGCGCCGGCCACCCCGAGCGACGCGCCGACGTTGTCGGGCACCCCGACCACCTCGACGCGGCCTAGCGCCCGCCCGGGCCGGTAGCCCTGCGGGTGGCGGTGGCCTGGTCGCGCGGCCGCATCACGATCTGGTCGAGGTTGACGTGCGACGGCCGGGAGACCACGAACCCGATCACCTCGGCGATGTCGGCGGCCACCAGCGGCGTCATCCCGGCATAGACGGCGTCGGCGCGCTGCTGATCGCCACCGAAGCGCACCAACGAAAACTCGGTATTCACCGCGCCGGGCGCGATTTCGGTGAGCCGCACGGGCTTTCCCAGCAACTCGCCGCGCAGCGTGCGATGCAACGCGCCCTGCGCATGCTTGGCTGACGTGTAGCCGGCGCCGCCGTCGTAGATCTCCATCGCCGCCACCGAGGTGACGGTGACGATCAGCCCGTCGCCGGACGCGACCAGTTTGGGCAGCAGCGCGCGGGTCACCCGCAGCGTGCCCAGCACGTTGGTTTCCCACATCCAGCGCCAATGCTCCAGGTCGGCCTCGGCCACCGGCTCCAGCCCCTTGGCGCCACCGGCGTTGTTGACCAGCACGTCGACCCGGTCCAAGCCGCTGGCCAGCGCGTCGACCGCGGCGCCGTCGGTGACGTCGGCCACTACCGAGGTGCCACCTATCTCGTCGGCCAGCGCGGCGATCCGGTCTGCCCGGCGCGCCACCACCACCACGTGAAATCCTTGGGCGGCAAGAGTTTTCGCGGTCGCTTCACCGATCCCGGCGCTGGCGCCGGTGACGACGGCCACGCGCTTCGATGTCGTCATCGGGACAACACTAGTGGCCATGCTAAATTTCACTGTGTGTACTGGAGTGCCCTGTTTGGGTTGACGTCCGCGTGTCTGTGCGCGGACTGTGCGTGTTGTCGCCGCGCAGTTCGCCGCGCCTGAACGACCGCAAACGTCGTTGATGTGCGGCCAGGGCCCGCCATCGGAACTCGCAGAAGGACACCCCGTGCGCTCAACCACCCTCAGTAGCTCGTCACCCAATCTTTCCGCGGCCGCGAGGCCGCGACTGCACGCCCGCCGCCGCGTCGTGGCGCCGTCGTTGCAGGTGTCCGACGCCGCCGCGGCGTCGGTTTTCCGGGCCGTGCGGCTGCGCGGCCCGATCGGTCGCGACGTCATCGCCCAAGAGACCTCGCTGAGCGTCGCGACGGTCAACCGCCAGGTGACCGCGCTGTTGGAGGCCGGCTTATTGCGCGAACGCGCCGACCTGGCCGTTGCCGGCGCGATCGGCCGCCCGAGGGTCCCGGTCGAGGTGAACCACGAACCGTTTTTAACACTGGGTATCCACATCGGGGCCCGGACCACCAGCATTGTGGCCACCGACCTGTTCGGCCGCACACTCGATGCCGTCGAAACCCCGACACCGCGCAGCGGGCACGGTCCGGCGCTGGCGTCGGTGGCCGACGGTGCGCACCGATACCTGCGCCGCTGGCATCGGCGTCGGCCGCTGTGGGTCGGGGTGGCGATCGGCGGGGTCGTCGACGGGGTTACCGGCCACGTCGACCACCCGCGGTTGGGGTGGCGGACGGCGCCGGTCGGCCCGGTACTGGCCGATGCGCTCGGGCTGCCGGTGTCGGTTGCCTCGCACGTCGACGCGATGGCCGGGGCGGAACTGCTGCTCGGCATGCGCCGGTTCGCACCGAACTCGTCGACCAGTCTGTACGTCTACGCCCGCGAGACGGTGGGCTACGCGCTGGTGATCGGTGGACGGGTGCACAGCCCGGCCAGCGGGCCGGGCACCATTGCGACCCTTCCCGCTTCCTCCGAGCTGCTCGGTGGCTCCGGGCAGCTGGAGTCCACGGTCAGCGACGAGGCGGTGCTGGCCGCCGCACGCCGGCTGCGGATCTTGCCGGCGTCCCGCGCCGGTGCGCACGGTGCCGCCATTGCCGAGCTGTTGCGGGCGGCGCGGGCCGGCAACCAGCACGCTGTTGAGCTGCTGGCCGAGCGGGCCCGGGTGCTGGGTGAAGCGGTCGCGTTGCTGCGCGACCTGCTCAACCCCGACGAGCTGGTGGTCGGCGGCCAGGCGTTCACCGAGTATCCGGAGGGTATGGCGCAGGTGGAGGCGGCGTTCGCGAGCCGCTCGGTGCTGCCGGCGCGGGATATCCGACTCACGGCGTTCGGTAACCGGGTGCAAGAGGCCGGGGCCGGCATCGTGTCGCTCGGCGGAATCTACGCCGACCCGCTCGGCGCGATGCGGCGCACCCGACCCGCATTGGCTGTCACTGCCGTGCCCGACGAGCCATCCGCCTGACCGGGGTTGTGGCCGGCTCCTGCAAAGATGACGGTGTGCAACATTCCCGGCTGGACACATCCGAGTTGACCGACCCGCGCCGGGTGGCGGTGCTATCGGTGCACACCTCGCCGCTGGCTCAGCCGGGCATCGGGGATGCCGGCGGGATGAACGTCTACGTGCTGCAAAGCGCGTTGCACCTGGCGCGCCGGGGTGTGCAGGTAGAGATCTTCACCCGGGCCACCACGTCCACCGATCCGCCGATCGTGCCGGTGGCACCCGGTGTGCTGGTGCGCAATGTGGTGGCCGGACCATTCGAGGGCCTGGACAAATACGACCTGCCCACCCAGCTGTGCGCATTCGCCGCCGGGGTGTTGCGGGCCGAAGCTGCCCACGAACCCGGCTATTACGACATCGTGCACTCGCACTATTGGCTGTCCGGCCAGGTCGGCTGGCTGGCCCGCGACCGCTGGGCGGTGCCGCTGGTACACACCGCGCACACGCTGGCCGCGGTGAAGAACGCCGCGCTGGCCGATGGTGACGCGCCGGAGCCGCCGCTGCGCACCGTCGGTGAGCAGCAGGTGGTCGACGAGGCCGACCGGTTGATCGTCAACACCGAAGACGAAGCCGCGCAACTGGTTTCGCTGCACAACGCCGACCCGGACCGGATCGACGTCGCCCATCCGGGTGTCGACCTGGATGTGTTTCGGCCCGGCGACCGCCGCGCCGCCCGCACCGCGCTGGGGCTGCCGCTCGACGAGCATGTGGTGACGTTCGTCGGGCGGATCCAACCGCTGAAGGCGCCCGACATTCTGCTGCGGGCGGCCGCCAAACTGCCGCGGGTGCACATCGTGGTGGCCGGGGGACCGTCGGGCAGCGGCCTGGTTGCTCCGGACGGGCTGGTTCGGCTCGCCGACGATCTGGGTATCACGACCCGGGTGACGTTTTTGCCGCCGCAGTCCCGCGCAGAGCTGGCCCGTCTTTTTCAGGCCGCCGACCTGGTGGCGGTGCCCAGCTATTCGGAGTCATTCGGGCTGGTCGCGGTGGAGGCGCAGGCCTGCGGCACGCCGGTGGCGGCGGCGGCCGTCGGCGGGCTACCGGTGGCGGTGCGCGACGGGGTCAGCGGCAGCCTGGTGTTCGGGCACGATGTTGACCAGTGGGCGGCCGCCATCGACGAACTGCTGCGGCTCGGCGCCGGTCCGCGCGCCCGGGCGATGCGCCGCTCAGCCGCCGATCATGCGGCGACGTTCTCCTGGGATAACACCGTCGACTCCCTGCTGGCCTCCTACCGGCTCGCGATCAGCGAATACAGTGCCCGTCGCTCGGTGCGCGCGCTGGGTTCGGTGCGCCCGGCGCGGCGCTGGGCGCCGCGTAGGGGGAGAGTGGCGCCATGAGTGACGTGCAGCAGGTGATCGAGGACACGCTGAAAACGAGTCACCTGACGTATTCACACCACGAGGGCGCACACGGCGGGCTACCGGGGCTGATCGTGGAGTTGCCCGGCGAACGCAAGCTCAAGACCAACACGATCCTGAGCATCGGCGAGCATTCGGTGCGCATCGAGGCGTTCGTATGCCGCCAACCCGACGAGAACCACGAAGGCGTCTACCGATTCCTGCTCAAGCGCAACCGTCGGCTCTACGGGGTGGCCTACACGCTCGACAAGGTCGGCGACATCTACCTGGTGGGCCGGATGTCGTTGGCGTCGGTGGACGCCGCCGAGATCGACCGGGTGCTCGGGCAGGTGCTCGAGGCGGTGGATTCGGACTTTAATAAGTTGCTGGAGTTGGGTTTTCGGTCGTCGATCCAAAAAGAGTGGGAGTGGCGGGTGTCTCGCGGCGAATCGCTGCAGAACCTGCAGGCGTTCGCGCACCTGATCGACGAGGACGACGAAGACACGTGAGAGACTTTCCGGCATGGGAGACACTGCCACGCTGGTGTTACTTCGCCACGGCGAGAGCGAATGGAACGCAAGCAACCAGTTCACCGGCTGGGTCGACGTCGACCTCACCGACAAGGGCCGCACCGAGGCGGTCCGCAGCGGTGAGCTGATCCGCGAGCACGGTCTGCTGCCCGACGTGGTGTACACCTCGGTGCTGCGGCGGGCCATCACCACCGCGCACCTGACGCTCGACACCGCCGACCGGCTGTGGATCCCGGTGCGGCGCAGCTGGCGGCTCAACGAGCGCCACTACGGGGCGCTGCAGGGCCTGAACAAGGTCGAGACCAAGTCCCGCTACGGCGAGGAGCAGTTCATGGCGTGGCGGCGCAGCTACGACACCCCGCCGCCGCCGATCGAGAAGGGCAGCCGGTTCAGCCAGGACGCCGATCCGCGCTACGCCGACATCGGCGGTGGCCCGCTGACCGAATGCCTGGCCGATGTGGTGGCCCGTTTCCTGCCGTACTTCACCGACGTGATCGTGCCGGACCTGCGGTCAGGCAAGACGGTGCTGATCGCGGCGCACGGCAACTCGCTGCGCGCGCTGGTGAAGTACCTGGACGGCATGTCCGACGAGGAGGTGGTCGGGCTGAACATCCCGACCGGGATTCCGCTGCGTTACGAGCTGGGCGCGGATCTGCGGCCCACCGTGACCGGCGGGACCTATCTGGACCCCGAAGCGGCGGCCGCCGGCGCCGCAGCGGTGGCCAGTCAAGGCGCCAGGTAGTCCTGCCACTCGAGACGCTTTTGGGCCTGGTTTGGCGAACACCGCGTAAACGGCGGTCGAACACCTGTGCTGCGGGGTGTGACATGTCCAATTTTGGCCTCGCGTTGCTGGGAGACGTTGGAGAAGATTTGTAGGATTTTCATGTGTTGCGTCCTGAAAGTTGGACTGGACTAGCGGGTGGGAGTCCCGTCCCGGTAGGCACCGGAGCGCCGGGTAGCAGGCCCCGGTTCGTCGTGGAGACGCGGCGGGCTGAGCGGGGTGTCAAGAGCCT
>NZ_JBOHHI010000053.1:0-4064 GCF_050700595.1 Mycobacterium sp. | reverse complement strand
AAGACTACGTCGCCTTCCCGCTGCTGGCCGGACCATTCGCCCCGTTCGTCTTCACCGGCAACCTCACGGCGAACCTGATCCGCAACGTCTGGTCCTACATGATCATCTTCTGCGGGCACTTCCCGGACGGCACCCAGGAATTCTCCGCCGACGAGGCGAACAATGAGTCACGCGGTATGTGGTACTTCCGGCAGATTCTCGGATCGGCAAACCTGACCGGCGGCAAGCTCTTTCACATCCTGTCCGGCAACCTGTCGCACCAGATCGAGCATCACCTGTTCCCGGACGTGCCGGCCCGCCGGTACGCCGAGATCGCGCCGGAGGTGCGGGAGATCTGTCGCCGCTACGGCATCCCGTATAACGCGGGCTCGTTGCCCAGGCAATTCGCCACCGTGGTCCGCAAGATTTGGAAGCTGGCCTTGCCGCAGAAGAATCGAGCCGTTGAATCTAAACCCGAGGCCTTCGCCGCCTAAACGTCGAAACTGCGCGCAGGGTTGTGCTTTTCGGGAAATCACGACCGTCGGTGCAGTTTCGATGCGCTAGCTGCAGTCTCGGCGACCAGTATTACCAGCGCGGCTTGAGCTCAGTCGACGCCGATCGTCACCTCTGTCGCCTTGATCAAAACCGTCGCGGGTTGACCGACTTTGAGACCGAGATTGACTGCCGCGTCCTTGGTAATCGAGGAGGTGACAACTTGGTCGCTTCCGTCGAGGCGGACCTTCACGGTGGCCATAACGCTGCCGAGGTCCACATCGGAGATCGTGCCTTTGAGCTGATTTCTTGTCGATAGCCGCATCGCGGTCCTCCATTCATCGGTCCTCTCGACGAGCGTAAGGCCGCGCGTCGGCAAACGGCACCGTTTCAGTCGCCGGAACCCAGCACCGCGGCCGACGCCTGAACCGCCGGCTCGACGATGTCGCGCACGTCTGTCCCGTCTTCGACGGCAAGCGCGGTCAGTTCGCGAAGACCACCCACCAAAATCACCGCCAGCGGCCGGGTCAGCGGCGGCAGACCGGCCTGCCGGAACCCGGGGCTGCCGCTCAGGTCGATCAGCAACGTGGTCAACAGCGCCAACCCGTGCCGCTGAACGGGGCGCGCCGCCGTACCCAACGACGGAAGCTCGCGAATCCAGCTCAACGTGATGGCCGGTCGCGACTCGATGTGTGCGACGTAAGCCTCCACGGCCTGACGAATCTGGCGATGCCAATCGGCATGCGGATCGACGGCCGTCCGGATCTCCTGCGCCAACTTCTCGATGTCGGCATGCAGCAGATCGAGGAAGCATTGCTCTTTACCGGCGAACTGGTCGTAGAAGGTGCGCTTCGATGTGCGCGCTTGCCGGACGATGTCGGCGACGGTCGTGGCGCGGTAGCCCCGCTCGCGGATCGAGGCGGCGAGGCCGTCGAGCAGCCGACGGCGGAACGGGTCGATATCGGCGCACGCCGCGTCGTCGGCGACTGCCGTCATGACCGCGTCCCCTCTCGCCGACCCCTTGCCAGCGGTTGGTACTACACGGTACCGTACCTGCATACGTTTGTGGTACCCGTGAGTACCACGCCGATGTTGGGAGTGCACCCCATGAGCTCCGCCGACACCCAGGTGACCACCGCGCCTCCGGCCGTCAGAGTGCCGCCGGGGCCGCGAATTCCAAAAGCCTTGCAGGGCGTCGCGTTCATGATCTCGCGGCGCCGGACTGTGCAACAGGTCGCGCGCCGCTACGGCGATGTCTTCACGTTGAACGTCCCGGTTTACGGCCACGTTGTGGTGGTGGCGAATCCGCAATTGGCCAAACAGGTATTCACCACCAGCCCCGAGGACCTCGGCAACATCCAGCCGAACTTGAGCCGGCTGCTGGGTTCCGGGTCGGTATTCGCGCTGGAAGGAGACGACCACCGGCGGCGGCGTCGGCTGCTGGCGCCGCCCTTCCACGGCAAGAGCATCAAGAACTACGAAAACATTATCGAGGAAGAGACACTGCGGGAGATCGCCGGCTGGCCCGAGGGCGAGGCGTTTCCGACCTTGCCGTCGACGATGCGGATCACGCTCAACATCATCCTGCGGGCGGTGTTCGGTGCCGAGGGTGCCGACCTCGACGAGTTGCTGCGCATCATCCCGCCCTGGGTCACACTGGGTTCTCGGCTGGCGGCACTGCCCAAACCCTCTCGGACCTATGGCCGCTTCAGCCCGTGGGGTCGGCTGGCCAGGTGGCGGCGACAGTATGACACCGTCATCGACAAGTTGATCGCCGACGAGCGGGCCGACCCGAATTTCGAAAACCGCAACGACGTGCTGGCCCTGTTGCTGCGCAGCAGGTACGAGGACGGTTCGGCGATGTCGCGCAAGGACATCGGTGATGAGCTGCTGACCTTGTTGGCCGCCGGGCACGAAACCACGGCCGCCACGTTGGGCTGGGCGTTCGAGCGGCTGAGCCGGTACCCCGATGTGCTCGGGCAACTCGTCGCCGAAGCCGAGACTGACGAAAACGAGCTACGTCAGGCGGCGATCCTCGAGGTCCAGCGCAACCGGACGGTCATCGATCTGGCCGGCCGTCACGTCAACGCGCCGGCATACGAGCTTGGCGAGTGGGTCATTCCCCGCGGATACACGATTCTCGTGAGCATCTCGCAGATGCACGCCAATCCGGAGGTCTTTGCCGAGCCGGATCGCTTTGATCCGCAACGATTTATCGGATCCAAGCCGTCCAGCTTTGCCTGGATTCCATTCGGGGGTGGTGCCCGTCGTTGTGTGGGGGCTGTGTTCGCCAATATGGAGATGGACGTGGTGGTCCGGACGGTGTTGCGGCACTTCACTATTGACACCACGACCGCGCCGGGCGAGAAGTGGCACTCCCGTGGCGTCACGTTCACTCCGAACGACGGCGGGCGCATCGTCGTGCGTCGGCGACCCGGCTGAACAGGTCCGTGGTCATTGGTCACGGATCAATGTGAGCGCGGTGCTCGCGGCGGCGAAGTAGCGGGGGTCCGGCCGCAGCGCGTGTTCCCGGATTGCCGCTTCGCACATCTTGATCGCGTGCTCATCGCCGATCTCGGCGGCTTGGGCGGCCAACGCCGCGGGTTGCGGCTCGAAACCCGATCCGGCCAACTCAACGGTGGCCGTGGCGCGACGCCCACCGAATCTGGCGAAGATTTCCCGATTGACGCCGACCATCGTCTGCAATGAGATCCCGTGCATCGGTGCAGGCAGTTCGGTCAGCACCAACCGCATGGCGGCTGGTGCGGTAATGGTGTGGATCAGCGGGACGGGGTGCGACGGCTTCGTGGTCGTGTAGTAGCCGGCGTATTCGGCGGTCAGCTCGCTTAGCGCCCGATCGACGGCTGCGATGGTCGTCCGGGTCGGTTCGTCGATATCGCTTCGGATGGCGGTATATCCGGTTGCCCAAAACGCAAGCCCGCGGGCGAGTTCGTCGATCTGCAGATCGCTTGGCCGGCCGACAGTTTTCAGGCCGCGCACGGCGTGTGCGGTGCGGATCAAGCCGTGTGTCAACGATCCGGCACAGCCCGGGAGCAACCTGAGCCACCAGGTTTCAAGCACCTGTCGCCAATCGTTTTCGGCCAATTCTCGACGGAACAGCTCGACCCAATCGCCGCCGCGCTTGGGCTCTCCGAGCGCTTCCTGCCAGTCGCCGCGGATCGGTCGCCACGGTTTCGGCAGTGGGCCATACCGGCGGTGGTGGATGTTGGTGTCGACCCAACTGTCGACTTCGTCGCAGTACCCCAGACTGGCGAGCGCCTCGGCGGCCATTGGCCCATGGTTGGCGAAGAAGTCACCGAGGTAGAAACCAGTCGTCTGCAGCCGGTCCAGCGCCCCGTTGATGGCCTCTGCGTATGTCGTGGAAGCATTCACATCACCAAACCTAGAACCTCAACAAACATTGAGGTCAATGCCTCTTGCAGACACTGTTTAAGATGTGTCGCAATGTTGCGTCCTGAAAGTTGGACTGGACTAGCGGGTGGGAGTCCCGTCCCGGTAGGCACCGGAGCGCCGGGTAGCAGGCCCCGGTTCGTCGTGGAGACGCGGCGGGCTGAGCGGGGTGTCAAGAGCCT
>NZ_JBOHHI010000052.1:0-26153 GCF_050700595.1 Mycobacterium sp. | reverse complement strand
CGCTGCATCAGGCTTGCGCCCATTGTGCAATATTCCCCACTGCTGCCTCCCGTAGGAGTCTGGGCCGTATCTCAGTCCCAGTGTGGCCGGACACCCTCTCAGGCCGGCTACCCGTCGTCGCCTTGGTGGGCCATCACCCCACCAACAAGCTGATAGGCCGCGGGCCCATCCCACACCGCAAAAGCTTTCCACCACAGCACATGCATGCCGTGGTCCTATCCGGTATTAGACCCAGTTTCCCAGGCTTATCCCGAAGTGCAGGGCAGATCACCCACGTGTTACTCACCCGTTCGCCACTCGAGTACCCCCGAAGGGGCCTTTCCGTTCGACTTGCATGTGTTAAGCACGCCGCCAGCGTTCGTCCTGAGCCAGGATCAAACTCTCCAAACAAAAATCAGAGAAAACCTGACCAAACAAAACAATCCACACCCTGACACGGGGCATCAGAATGTGGCAAAAACAACAATAAACAAAACCACCAAACACACTATTGAGTTCTCAAACAACACCTGCGAACAGGCAACCCTGCCACTGTACTCGGCAGTAGAGGCGCGGTCAACTCCGATAGCCACTCCGCTGCGGGATCGGCATGAGTCGTTGAGTGGTCGCTATTCTACCCGCTCGATCTCTGCGCCGAGACCGACCAGGTTTTCCACGAACAACGGATAACCACGGTCGATATGGAAAACGTCGTGGACCTCGGTGTCGCCGTCGGCGACCAGTCCTGCCAATACCAAGCCGGCGCCGGCCCGGATATCCGAACACCAGACCGGCGCACTGGACAATTGCGGGAGACCCCGCACGACGGCATGGTGTCCGTCGGTGCGGGCGTCGGCGCCGAGGCGGATCATCTCTTCGACGAACCGGAACCGCGCCTCGAATACGTTCTCGGTGATCATCGACGTGCCATCGGCGATCGAGGCCAAGGCGATCGCCATGGGTTGCAGGTCGGTCGGGAATCCGGGAAACGGCAACGTGGCGACGTTGACGGCCTTTGGACGCTCATAGTGCGTCACCCGGAAGCTGGCGTCGGTCTGGGTGACGGTAGCGCCCGTGTCGTGGAGTTTGTGCAGCACGACCTGAAGATGCGCGGGATCAATCCCGGTCACCGTGACGTCACCGCGGGTCATTGCTGCCGCGATGCCCCAGGTGGCGGCAACGATCCGATCCCCGATCACGCGATGCTCGGTTGGGTATAGCCGCGGCACGCCGGTGATCGTCATTGTCGGCGAACCGGCGCCTTCGACTTGGGCGCCCATCTGGTTGAGCATCGTGCAGAGGTCGACCACGTCGGGTTCGCGTGCCGCATTGTGGATCGTCGTCACGCCGTCGGCCAGGACCGCGGCCATCAAGATGTTCTCGGTGGCACCAACGGACGGGAACTCGAGTTGAATCTCCGCACCACGCAAGGTGTCCGCTTGCGCAACGACGCAGCCATGCTCGATATTGCAGGTGGCACCCAGCTGCCGCAGTCCGGCCTGGTGCATATCGAGGGGCCGTGATCCGATGGCGTCACCGCCGGGCAGCGCGACCTTGGCCCGCTTGCACCTGCCGACCAGCGGCCCCAACACGCAGACCGAGGCCCGGAACTGGCGGACCGCGGCGAAGTCGGCGTCATACTTCGGTTCGTCCGGGGAAGTGATGCGCACGGTTGCCCCGGCCAGTTCGATGGTGGCGCCCAGGCCGCGCAGCACCTCTGCCATCAACGGAACATCGAGGATATCGGGACAGTTGGTGATCGTGCTGGTGCCCTCGGCCAGCAGCGCCGCGGCCATCAACTTGAGCACGCTGTTCTTGGCACCCCCGACAGCGACTTCGCCCGACAACCGGCGTCCACCGGTCACCACGAAACGCTCTGCCACCCGGGTAAGTTTAGCCACGGACTCGCCCTGTCAGTCAGCCAGGACTTCAGCGCGCGGTACCGTTTTGACTTATGGCAGTCCACCTGACCCGCATCTATACCCGCACCGGCGACGACGGAACTACCGGGTTGAGTGATTTCTCCCGGGTCTCGAAGAACGATCCACGTCTGGCGGCCTATGCGGACTGCGATGAGGCCAACGCGGCGATCGGGGTGGTGATCGTGCTGGGAGAGCCGGAGCAGCGGATCACCGACGTGCTGCGGCAGATCCAAAACGACCTGTTCGACGCCGGTGCGGACCTTTCGACCCCGATCGTGGAAAATCCGAAGCACCCTCCGCTGCGCGTCACCCAGCCCTACATCGATCGGCTGGAGGTGTGGTGTGACGATTTCAACGAAACCCTGTCGCCACTGAATTCGTTTGTGCTGCCGGGTGGTTCACGGCTTTCAGCGCTGCTGCATGTCGCCCGAACCGTGGTGCGGCGCGCCGAGCGTTCGGCGTGGGCAGCCGTCGAGCAGCACCCCTCCGACGTCAGCACGCTACCCGCGAAGTACCTGAATCGATTGTCGGACCTGCTATTCATCTTGTCCCGGCTGGCCAACCCCAACGGCGACGTGCTCTGGCAGCCCGGCGGCGGACAGTCGGAGCAGCCCGCAAACTAAGCCGAATCTCACGTCGTGCGACGGCGCGCACGCGGTGACGGACGCGATTCCAGCCACGATAGGAATGCGGTCAATGCTCCCCGGTCCAAGGCGATTTCATAGCCCTCTGTGCGGTCCTGAGATGCATCGCGCAGTTCCACGATGGCGATCTCCTCGGTCATGATGTCGAACTCGTCGCCGCGCGGTGCGCGGCGCGAAAGAATTTCGGTATGACGCCTGCTGAGTCGGCGATCCGGCCATAGCCGCACACTGGAGAGCCGGTAGAACGCGGCTTCCCCACCCCGATAGCGGACCACACCGTGACGCCAACCATGACCGCCGACCGCGGGAATGTCGCGCATGATCGCTGCCGTACCGCCCTGACGTAGCTTCCACAGCCGGTAACTCAAGGCGAGGACGGCGAGCCCCAATGCGGCGATCAGCGCGACCATACCGATCATGGGCGCGCTCATCGGTCGCGCACCCGCTAGTCGATCGCGCCGACCGCGCGCAATCTGGCGCGGCCCCTGGCGGCGATGCGAGGATCGTCGGACTCCGAATCCTTTTTGGCGGCTGCCTCGTCGATCTCCGATTCGAATTCCGCGGATTCAGCCAAAATGCTGACCCCCTCCTCGGTCACCGATAGGAAGCCACCGTCCACTGCGATGCGCAGGTCCTTCTCGCCCTCGCGTTCTACGCGCACCATTGCGTCGTCAACCAGCTGAGCCACCAACGGGATATGCCGTGGCAAGATACCGATTTCGCCGACGGTGGTGCGAGTGAACAGGAACGTCGCCTGCCCCGACCAGATCTTCCGGTCGACGGCGACGATCTCGACATCCAACTCGGCCATGTCACGCGCACCTTTCGCCGCTGAACCTTCGCTGTTGACCGGACCCCATCACAGCTTGGCGCCGTAGCTCTCAGCCTTCTTGGCCAAGTCGTCAAGACCTCCGATCAGGAAGAAGGCCTGCTCGGGCACGTGGTCGAAGTCGCCCTTGGCCAATTTGTCGAATGCCTCGATGGTCTCCTTTAGCGGCACCGTCGAACCGGGCTGACCGGTGAACTGTTCGGCTGCCATCATGTTCTGCGAGAGGAACCGCTCGATACGCCGAGCTCGGTTCACCTGCTGCTTGTCCTCCTCGGATAGCTCGTCGATACCGAGGATCGCAATGATGTCCTGAAGGTCCTTGTAGCGCTGCAGGATTCGGATGACTTCCTGCGCGACGCGGTAGTGCTCATCGCCGACAACACCAGGGTCGAGGATAGTGGAGCTGGACGCCAATGGGTCCACGGCGGGGAAGATGCCCTTGGAAAACACCGCACGGCTCAACTCGGTAGTGGCATCCAGGTGCGCAAAGGTCGTCGCCGGTGCCGGGTCCGTGTAGTCATCGGCCGGGACGTACACCGCCTGCATCGACGTGATGGACCGGCCCCGCGTCGAGGTGATGCGTTCCTGCAACTCACCCATCTCGTCGGCCAGCGTCGGCTGATATCCCACTGCCGACGGCATCCGGCCGAGCAGCGTCGACACCTCCGATCCGGCCTGGGTGAACCGGAAGATATTGTCAATGAACAGCAGCACGTCCTGCCCCTGCTCGTCGCGGAAGTACTCCGCCATCGTCAACGCGGACAACGCAACCCGCATACGGGTGCCGGGCGGCTCGTCCATCTGGCCGAAAACCAGCGCGGTGTCTTTGAGCACATCGGCTTCGCCGAGCTCGACCCACAGGTCGTTACCTTCGCGGGTGCGCTCGCCGACGCCGGCGAACACCGAGGTTCCGCCGAAGTTGCGAGCGATGCGGTTGATCATCTCCTGGATCAGCACCGTCTTGCCCACGCCTGCACCGCCGAACAGTGCGATCTTGCCGCCGCGCACGTACGGCGTGAGCAGGTCGACGACCTTCAGCCCTGTTTCCAGCATTTCGGTGCGCGGCTCCAGCTCGTCGAAAGCCGGCGGCTTACGATGAATAGGCCAACGGTCGAAATCTTTGCCGTAGTCCTTCTCGTCCAAGCAGTCGCCCAGCGCGTTGAAAACGTGGCCCTTGACCCCGTCACCGACCGGCACCGAAATCGAGTCGCGGGTGTCGATCACCTCGACCCCGCGCACCAGCCCGTCGGTGGGCTGCAGCGAGATACACCGAACCAGGCTGTCGCCGAGGTGATGGGCGACCTCCAACGTCAACGTTTTCGCGAGATCCTCAAAAGTAATTTCCGCGTGTAGCGCGTTGAACAGCTGCGGCACGGAACCCCGCGGGAATTCGACGTCGACGACGGGCCCGGTAACCCGTACCACCCGGCCGTTGCTGTCGGTCTTTTCTTTCTTAGCCGACTTGGTAGTAGCAGCCATATCTTCTTCGCTTCCTGGTGGGGCCTTAGTTGAAAGCCTCGGCGAGCGCGTTTGCGCCACCGACGATTTCGCTGATTTCCTGAGTGATCTGACCCTGCCGCTCGCGGTTGGCCGCAAGCGTGAGCTCCTTGATGAGGTCGTCGGCATTGTCGGTGGCCGACTTCATCGCGCGCTGGCGTGACGCTAACTCCGACGCCGCGGATTCCAAGAGTGCCGCATACACGCGAGTGGTCAGATACCGCGGCAGCAGCGACTCGAACACCGTTGTGGCGTCCGGCTCAAACGAGTACAGCGTATGCAGGCCGGTATCTTCTCCGACGTACTCGACCATCATCGGCGCGATACGGTGTGCCTCAGCCGATTGCGACATCATCGACTTGAACTCGGTGTAAACGATGTGTAGCTCATCCACACTGACGATGTCTGATTCCTGATCTTCACGGCCGTCACCGGTACCGGTAGCGGCCATGAACGCATCGACCAGTGTGGAAGCGATCTCCGCCGCATTCTCATAGCGAGGTTGCTCGGAGAACCCGGTCCACGACTGGGCAATGTCCCAATTCCGGAATGTATAGTAATTCAACGCCTTACGGCCGACCGTATATATTACTGGCGTCTTGCCTTCGTCCCTCAGTAAAGAAAATAATTCCTCGGTTCGACGAAAGATGCTGGAGTTGTAGGCACCACAGAGTCCACGGTCGGATGACACCACCAAGACACCAGCCCGCGTCCGGTCCGGGCGCTCGACCAGCAGCGGATGGTCCAGAGCTGCTTCGCTGGCCAGGGTGGTGAGCATCCGGGTGATCCCGGTGACATACGGGCGGGTCGACGCAAGTCTGGCCTGCGCCCTTCCGATGCGCGACGTCGCGATCAGCTCTTGAGCTTTGGTGATCTTCTTGATCGACCCCGCGGAACGGATCCGGTCCCGCAATTCTCGAAGTGTCGCAGCCATCTTCGATCACTTCTTCTTCTTGGGGGCGGGCTTGTGGACTTGCACCGCTTCTTTACCCAGCTTTTCTTCGTCAAGAGCTTCCACGTGCTCGTCGGGCACCACCGATCCGCCGCCGGTTGCCGCGAAACCCTTCTTGAAGTTATTGACCACCTCGGTCAGCTTGTCGGTGGTCTCCTCGGTGAGCTTCTGCGATTCCCTGATCTCGGAGAGGATGTCCTCCTCGGAAGCTCGGACGTGATCGAGGAATTCGGTTTCGAAGCGATTGATGTCTTCGACTGGAACCGAATCCAGATGACCTGCCGTGCCCAGGAAGATCGAAACCACCTGCTCTTCAACGGGCATCGGGCGAAATTGCGGTTGTTTGAGCATTTCGACCAACCGCGCGCCCCGCTCCAACTGTGCTTTCGACGTGGCGTCCAGATCGGAGGCGAAGGCCGCGAACGACTCCAACTCGCGGTACTGTGACAGATCCAGCCGCAGTGATCCGGCCACTTCCTTCATGGCCTTGATCTGGGCATTACCACCAACTCGGGACACCGACACACCAACGTTGATAGCAGGGCGCACACCCTGGTTGAACAGGTCGGACTCCAGGAAACACTGCCCGTCGGTGATCGAAATGACATTGGTCGGGATGTACGCCGAGATGTCGTTGGCCTTGGTCTCGATGATCGGCAGACCGGTCAGCGAGCCGCCGCCGAGGTCGTCGGACAGCTTGGCGCAACGCTCCAGTAGCCGGGAGTGCAGGTAGAACACGTCACCTGGGTAGGCTTCGCGGCCCGGCGGACGACGCAGCAGCAGCGAGATCGCGCGGTAGGCCTCGGCCTGTTTGGAAAGATCGTCGAAGACGATCAGCACGTGCTTGCCGTCGTACATCCAGTGCTGGGCGATTGCCGAACCTGTATAGGGCGCAAGCCATTTGAAACCCGCGGAATCCGATGCCGGCGCGGCGACGATCGTGGTGTAGTCCATCGCGCCGCCCTCTTCGAGGGTGTGATGGACTGCGGCGATCGTGGTGCCCTTCTGACCGATGGCTACGTAGACGCACCGCACCTGCTTTTGGGGATCATCGGACTCCCAGTTTTGGCGCTGGTTGAGGATCGTGTCGACGCACACCGCGGTCTTACCGGTCTTGCGGTCGCCGATAATCAGCTGGCGCTGACCGCGTCCGATCGGTGTCATCGAGTCGATGGCTTTGATACCGGTCTGCAGCGGCTCTTTGACGCCCTGGCGCTGCACCACCGAGGGCGCCTGGATCTCCAACGCTCTGCGGGCCTCGGGTTCGATGTCCCCGCGACCATCGATCGGCTGGCCAAGCGGGTTGACCACCCGGCCGAGGAACGCGTCGCCGACCGGAACCGAGAGCACTTCGCCGGTGCGCTTGACCTGCTGGCCTTCTGCGATGTTTTCGAAGTCACCGAGGATCACCGTGCCGACGCTGTGTTCGTCCAGGTTGAGGGCCACGCCCAGAATTCCACCCGGAAACTCCAGTAGTTCTTGGGTCATCACCGACGGCAGGCCCTCGACGTGCGCGATACCGTCCCCGGCGTCGATGACCGTGCCGACCTCCTCGCGCGCGGTGTCGGAGGTGAAGGAGCTAACGTACTCCTCGATTGCCCCCTGGATGTCGTCAGCGGAGATTGTCAACTCTGCCATGGCTTTTCGTCTTCCTGCTTGTTGATTGTGGTATCTGGTTTGTAGTTAAGTCTGGTGAGTGTTTCAGTCTGGTAGCTGAGTTTTGGCTGTGGCGAGACGAGACGAGAGCGTACCGTCGATCACCTCGTCGCCGACCGAGATCGACAGGCTGCCCAGTAGCTTGGGGTCGACCTGCATCTGCACCGTCACCGGATGGCCGTAGATGCGGCTCAGCACCTCGGTGAGGCGGGTGCGCTGGGCGTCACTGAGTTCGGCGGAGGCACTGACGTCTGCGACGACTTCGCCCCGGCGAGCCACCGCGACTTCGGCCAGCCCATGCACCGCGTCTTCGGCCGGTTCACCTCGCAACAACTCGACCGTCTGGGTCAGCAGCGCGGCCGCTATCGGGTTGACCCCGTTGCCCGCACTCTGGAGTACGTTGCGCAGCAGCTGGACTCGGCCTTCGGCAGGGACCGCGTAGTCGCCCAGAAGGATGGACAGCCGCGGTTGCGCGTCAAGAATGCGGCCGAACCGAAACAGTTGGTCTTCCACTTCGTCAACTTGGCCGGCCCGTTCGGCACGCATCAACAAGGCCTGCCGTGCAATATGTTCGACGACGTCGACCAGATCCGAATTTACGGACCAGCGTGCCGACACGGCACCACGGAGTACATCGAGCGCGGGTTCGGAGACCTTGCCCGAGATCAGTCGCTCGATCAGCCGGACTCTGGCCGCGGCATCCTCGGACGGCACCGTCAGATATCGGGTGATGACGATCTCGCGGTTGAATAAATCGGCAACCGATGCCAGGTCGTCGGCGAGGGTGGAGAGCCCCTTGTCGTCGAGGTCCTTAGCGATTTCGTCGAACCGAGCCACCAGACCGGCCAAGGCGTCTCGGCTGGCCGAGCGCATCTTCGTCAGCATGGGATACTCGACGTCGGCCTCGGCCGGTGCCATCGCGTCGAGGTCGTCGAGAAAGCGATCAATGGTGGCCGACCGCCGGGCCGAGTCGGCGACATGATCACGCACCAATTCCCCGGCCCGCCGTACGGATTCGTAGCCGAGATCCTGCCTGAGTTGCCGAATTAGCTGCCCGCGCAGCAATTCGACATGCTTTTCACCCTGCACTTTGATGCGTTCGACCTCGAGGTCGGCCTGGGCTCGTAGTTGTTCGGCGATACGCTCGGCGTCGGCACGGGCCTCCTCGGTTACCCGTTGCGCCTCGGCCTTGGCCTCCTCGAGCGCCTTCTCGTGCGACCGGCTCGCCTCGGTGAGCCGGTCGGCAGCGGTTGCCGCCTCCTCCAGTTCCTGGCGCACCGTGTTTTGTCGATCGACCATCAGCCTGCGCACCGGTGGAACCACGAAGCG
The DNA here is from genome assembly GCF_050700595.1 of Mycobacterium sp. Taxonomy (GTDB): domain Bacteria; phylum Actinomycetota; class Actinomycetes; order Mycobacteriales; family Mycobacteriaceae; genus Mycobacterium. The sequence continues at coordinate 17,345 of NZ_JBOHHI010000052.1, read as the reverse complement.
CCACACCATCCACACGATGACCGCGAACCCGGCCAGCTGTCCGATGAACGTCGACATTTTGGCTACCGCCTCGACCCGCTTGTAGTCGCGGTTTTGCTGGCGATGTCGACGCCGAGAATCCGGCCGGCAAGTGTCGCGGACATGGTTTCCACGTGTGAGCGCAGATCCGCTGCCACCGCGTCACCCTCTTGCTTGAGTTGCTCGCCGGCATGTTGCAGTGTCGAGCCCACCTGCTCCTCGGCTCGAGCACGCATATCGTCGATGACCTTGCGGCCCTCTGCCCGGGCATCGTCGCGGGCGGCGGACGCCTTGAGCCGGGCTTCCGACATCGCTTTCTCGTAGTCGGCCTGGGCGGCGGCGAACTGCTCGGCCGACTTCTTTTGGTCGGCAAGTGTCTTGGTGACCATGTTCTCGCGCTCGTGCAGCACCTTCATGATCGGCGGCACCACGAAAGTGCCGATCACGCCGAGCACGACCAAGAAAATGACCAGCTCAACGAAGAAGGTGCCGTTGGGAATGAGGAAGTTGTTGCTTTCCTCGGCTAGCTGCATGCCACCCATGTCAGCCGATTACTTGAAGGGGTTGGCGAAGACGAACAGCGCCATGAACGCCAGGTTGATGAAGTACATCGCCTCCACCAGACCGACAGTGATGAAGAACGGCGTGAACAACCGGCCCTGAGCCTCGGGCTGGCGGGCGACGCCGGAAATCAGTGCGTTACCGGCGATACCGTCACCGATGGCGGCTCCGACCGCGCCGCCGCCCAAGATCAGCCCACCGCCGATGAGAGCGCCCATCGCGATTTGTGGATCTACTGATGGCATTTCATATCCTCCTTGGTATCTGGTAGCGGTCTACCAGGTTTCTGTTGTGGTCCCTGCGCCGGACAATGTTTCAGTGTTCTTCCAGCTCCATCGCCTGAGAGAAGTACAAGATGGTCAGCAGCGCGAAGATGAACGCCTGGATCAACCCGACGAACAAGTCGAATGCCTTCCAGATGGCGTTGGGAGCCCACATGACATACCACGGGAACAGCGCGATCAGCGCCACCAGGATGCCGCCGGCGAAGATATTGCCGAAGAGTCGCAGCGACAACGAGATCGGTTTGGCCACCTCTTCGACCAAGTTGAACGGGGCCATGAACGCGACGTGGCCCTTGAGCACCCGGAATGGATGACCGACGACACCACGGCGCCAGATGCCGGCCACGTGGTAGCAGACGAAGACGAACAACGCCAGCGCCAGCACGTAGTTGATGTCCGCGGCCGCCGACTTGAGCAGCTCAGTGGTCTGTCCTTTGTCGGTGTACTGCAGCGGGAGCACCGAAAGCCAGTTGGAGACCAGGATGTACACGAAAATCGTGACCGCCAGTGGTAACACGAACGGCGCGATCCGCATGCCGATCGCGTTTTCGATCTGAGTGCGCATCCCGATGGTGATCGCTTCGAAGAACAACTGCACACCACCCGGCACACCGGACGAAGTGACCTTGGCCCGCAGGAAGAAGGCCAGCGCGATCACGATTACCGCCGCGATGGCGCTCGACAGAATCGTGTCAGTGTTGACGGTTAGCCCGAACCATGTGGCGGTGCTGTGCTCGCCGACCTCGATGCCGGCCTCGGCCAAAAGCACCTCAGTCATCGCTGTCTCCCCTCCCCTCAGTACCGCTGCCGGTTGGAGCAGCCTGGGCGGCTCCCGTTCGCAGCTTCTTCCACACGGGCAGAGCGGTGCTCAGCACCAGCAGCACCTGGAAAAGCGCAAGTCCGAACACTACGCCCAGCCCCTCGGGCCGGAACACGAACGCGATGATCAGGGCGATCACCGAGATGACCAGTAACCGGCCCGCCGAGTTCAGCGCCATCTTCGCCTTCAGCGGGTGCGCATCTGCGGTGATCACCGCGACCGAACGTCGCACACCGAGGGCATTGAGCAAACCCATCAGAAGCCCGATTCCGAAGAACACACCGACCCCCGGGTGGCCAACCGAGCCCGCGGCAAGCACCGCCACAGCGGTCAACGCAAGCGAGATGATGAGCAGCCGAATCGGCCGGAACGCAACGGAGGGAAACACCAACGGCGCATCCTGCGCTGGCGTTGTCACTGCTGCACCTCAGTCCTCGCTCGGGGGAGTAGTTGCCTAGGTTGATCGTTGCGTGGCCCGTAGAGCGTATCGAAGGGCGATCATCGCACTGGAATCACCCACGCAGTAGCTCCCCATGTCGGTCGTACGTCGGCGCGATCGGAGGTGAATCCGACGGCCGGGTAGCCGGCAACCCGCGAGGTTTGTTCGGGTTCTAGCTGCACCGTATCACACGACAGACGACACTACTACTCCTCGTCGTAGAGATCGTCCCGGCGGCGTAGCAGCGGGATCAGCGTGACGATGGTCGCGATCACAATCGCACCCAGCATCACCGCTCCGGTGTCGCGCGGATCGAAGAAAATCGTGCTCGCCATGCCGAACGCGACGATGCCCACCCACAGATAGATCAGCAGCACCACGCGGCGATGCGAATGGCCGATCTGCAGCAGCCGGTGGTGCAGGTGCATCTTGTCGGGGCTGAACGCACTGCGACCCGCGCGGGTGCGGCGCACGATCGCCAGCAATAGGTCGAGCATCGGCACGAACATGACGGCCACGACCAAAAGGAACGGCGAGAGTAGAGCAAACACATCGCGGGCGCCGTATGCATTCTGCGAGATCGGTCCCGCGGCGGTTGTCGACGCGGCGGCCAGCATCAGGCCGATCAGCATCGAGCCGGAATCCCCCATGAAGATTTTGGCCCGGTGGAAGTTGTGCGGCAGAAATCCCAGGCAGGCTCCTGCGAGCACCACCGAAATCACCGCGGGCGGGTAGAACAGCACGTCGCCGCCGTGGGCGTGCAGCAAGCCGACGGAGAACATGCAGATCGCCGATGCGGTGATGAGGCCCAGTCCGGCGGCCAGCCCGTCGAGGCCGTCGACGAAGTTCATCGCGTTGATGATCGACACGGTCAGCGCCAACGTGAGCAGAATCGAGGAGACCTGGTCCAACACGATGGTGCCGACGCCGCCGAGCGGGATGTAGAGCACGCTCCAGGCGACTCCCATGGTGACCAGCACACTGGCCGCGGTGATCTGGCCCGCGAATTTGGTCAGCGCATCCAGCCCCCATCGATCGTCGATCAGACCGATGGCCACAATCACCGCGCTCGCGACCAACACCGCCGGCATGCCCGAGGAGTAGACGAAGCCGCGGGTGAGCGCCGGCAATTGCGATGCGAGAAAGACAGCGGCGATGACCCCGAGGTACATCGCCAGGCCGCCCATCCGCGGCGTCGGCGTCACGTGGACGTCACGCTCACGCGGATAGGCCACCGCGCCGAACCGGCTAGCCAGCACGCGCACCGGTCCGGTCGCGAAATAGGTGACGATCGCGGCGGTCAGTCCCACCAGCGCTAATTCGCGCAGCGGGACACCGGCACCGCGATCGGAGAAGGCGAGCAGACCGCCCGCCAGGCTGTCCACGTCAGATCAACCGGTCAAAGCCGCGGGGTCCATGCCGAGTACCGTACCGATGCGCTCGGCGCTGACCGGCCCCGGACGCAGGATGCGTGGTATGGCACCGGTCAGGTCCAGAATCGTCGAAGCCGACTGCTGCGCAGCGGGTCCCGCGTCGAGATAGACCTCGACACGATCTCCGAGTTGGCGACGAGCGTCCTCGACGTCGACGGCCGGCGGGCTGCCGGAGATATTGGCGCTGGACACCGCCATCGGCCCCACCTCGCGCAGCAATTCGATCGCCACCGGATGCAGCGGCATCCGCAGCATCACCGTGCCGCGGGCGTCGCCGAGGTCCCACTGCAGCGACGGAGCCTGTCGCACCACCAAGCTCAGCGCGCCCGGCCAGAATGCCCGGATCAGATCCCGGGCCATCTGCGGGACGGTGAGGGCCAGGCCGTCGATGGTGTGCCAGGAGCCCACCAGCACCGGCACCGGCATATCGCGCCCGCGACCCTTCGCCGACAGCAGCGCGGCCACCGCTGCACCATCGAAGGCGTCGGCGCCGACGCCGTAGACGGTGTCCGTCGGCATAACCACCAGTCGGCCGTTTTTGACCGCCCCGATCGCCGCCGCGATACCGCGGGCGCGTTGGTCGGGGTCCGCACAGTCGAACAGGTCGCTCACTGGTTGCCCCTTCTGCGGGCGGTCACGAACCTGGGCCGGCCGGTAAGGTCGGATCGGGCCACGATGCCATCGAAACGCCCTGTACCGCCGATTAATTGGGCAGTCAGCTGTGATGTCGAGTCGTCGTGCTCGACGGCGAACAATCCGCCTGGGCGCAGCCAGCGCCCGGCAAGTCCCACGACCGCGGTGATCACTGTCATGCCGTCCGGGCCACCGAACACCGCGTGCGGCGGATCGTATTGGGAAACTTCGGGTTCCAGCTCAACGTCATCGGGAACGTAGGGCGGGTTGGCCACCACGAGGTCGGCTTGACCGTCAAGCTCGCCGAGCACGCCCGGCATGGTGACGTCAGCATGCAACAACTCCACCCCGCTGCCGGACGAGTTCTGTCGCGCGTAGACAAGGGCCGCTTCGGAGTCGTCGACGCCCACAACCCGGGCTGTCGGCCAGTGCCGCGACAGTGCGAGGGCCAGCCCGCCAGATCCGGTACACAGGTCGACGATGAGAGGCTGCGCCGGAAGTAGTTGTGCGAGAGCCCATTCCAGCATCGCCTCTGTTTCCGGCCGCGGGATGAACACGCCCGGGCCGACGAATAATGTTACCGGCCCGAAAGACACGGTGCCGGTCAGGTGTTGCAGCGGTACCCGACGCGACCGCTCGATGACCGCGGCGTGGTAACGCGTGAAGAAATCGTCATCGGGTTGGTCGAATAGCGGCAGACGTCCACGCTCGATACCGGCGAGATGTGCGGCCAACTCCTCGGCGTCGTATCGCGCGGAGTCGATACCCGCCCCGGCCAATAACGCTGTGGCGGAATCGATCGCCCGGCTCAGGCGCATCATGCCTGTTGCAGCCGGGACTGTCGGTCGGCCGCACTCAGCGCGTCGAACAACGCGTCCAGATCGCCATCGAGCACCTGGTCGAGATTGTGTGCCTTGTACCCGATGCGGTGGTCGGTGACCCGGTTCTCCGGGAAGTTGTAAGTGCGGATGCGTTCGCTGCGGTCCACCGTGCGGATCTGGCTGGCCCGATCAGCCGACGCCTCGGCCAGGGCCTGCTCCTCGGCCATCGCCTGCAGCCGGGCGGCCAGGACCTGCATTGCACGGGCCTTGTTCTGCAGCTGGGACCGCTCGTTTTGGCAAGTGACCACAATCCCGGTGGGCAGGTGAGTGATTCGCACCGCCGAGTCGGTGGTGTTGACGCCCTGGCCGCCCTTACCGGAGGAGCGGTAGACATCGATGCGCAGATCCGACTCGTCGATCTGCACCTCGGCGACCTCCTCGGGCTCCGGATACACCAGCACGCCGGCGGCCGATGTGTGCACACGCCCTTGGGCTTCGGTCACCGGGACTCGTTGCACCCGATGCACGCCGCCCTCGAACTTCATTCGGCACCATACCCCGTCGGCGGAAGCCCCCTTGCCAGCACCCTTACGGGCAATCGCCAGCGTGGCGTCCTTGTAACCGCCCAGATCCGAATAGGTCTCGTCGAGCACCGTCACCGTCCAGCCGTGTCGCTCGGCGTAACGGATGTACATCCGGGCCAAATCGGCGGCGAACAGCGCCGATTCCTCTCCGCCTTCCCCGGACTTGACCTCGAGCACGATGTCGTCGGCATCATGCGGATCACGCGGTGCCAACATGTCGGTGAGCTGGGTGTCAAGCTCAATCGCCCGCCCTTCGAGTTCGGTGACGTCAGCCGCGAACGACTCATCCGAGGCCGCCAGTTCGCGTGCCGTCTCCAGGTCACCGCGCACCGACTCCAGCTTGCGGTGGGTAGCGACGATCGGCGCCAACTGGGCGAACCGACGACCGACCTTGCGGGCATTAGCAGGATTGCTGTGCAAATCGGGTTCGGCCAGTTGTCGCTCGAGGTCGGCGTGTTCGGCCAGTATCGCGTCGATGGCCTGCCCGCTTTGCGTCATCGCTGACCCTTTCCGAAAACGAGGCCGACTGCACCGAACACAAAACGACGCCCGGCCTGCGCGGGTTCCGCGACGGGCCGGGCGTCTGTTCGGCTACTTGTCGGCCGAAGCCTCTTTTTCAGAGCCGGCCTTGCGCTTGCCGTAGCGCTTCTCGAAGCGGGCCACCCGACCGCCGCTGTCCAAGATCTTCTGCTTGCCGGTGTAGAACGGGTGGCACTGCGAGCAGACCTCGACAACGATGCGGCCGCCTTGCTTGGTGCTGCGGGTTTGGAAAGTGTTGCCGCAGCCGCAGACGACGGTGGTCTCACCGTATGCCGGATGAATGCCAGATTTCATGATGTCCTCTTCAATCGTCGGCCGCCGGGCCGCCCACATCGCGCTGATGGTCGGACGTGAAGTGCGAACCTGAGGTGTCGGCGGTTGATTATGCCAGGTCAGCCACTCTCAGCCCAAACGCGGGGATACCCGTGCGCATTCCCGGCCGGGGCTGACGGCATAGGCGGTGCCGCGTCCTACCCGCATCCACAGCAGGCCGCCTTCCGGGGTGGCGCCGCGGGCCGTCAGTTCCCGCTTGAGGATCTTGTTGGTCGCCGTGGTCGGCAGGCGGTCGGTGATCCAGACATAGCGCGGCCAGGCCTTGGGTGACAGGTCGGGTTGGCCGCCCAGGAACGCGCCGAACTCCTCCGGCGTCAACTCGGCGTCGTCGGCCAGCACGAGGGCGGCCATCACCTGGTCGCCGACCTGCTCGTCGGGCACCGCATACACCGCGACCTGCCTGATGGCCGGTACCCGCTGCAGGATCCGCTCGATCGGGGCAGTCGTCATGTTTTCCCCGTCGACTCTCAACCAGTCACCGCTGCGGCCGGCGAAGTAGATCCAGCCGTCCTGGTCGCGGTAGGCGAGGTCACCCGACCAGTAGATCCCGCGCCGAAGGCGCGCGCCGGTGGCGTCGGGGTCGTTGTAATAGCCGGCGAACAGCCCGGCGCCCGACGTATTGACCAATTCGCCGATCGCTTCCTCGGCATTTGTCAGCGCGCCGTCGTCGTCGAACGCGGCGACCGGGCATTCGGCCAGCGTGTCGGGGTCGTGGATGGCCACCCCCGGAAAGCCGCGACCCAGCGAGCCGGGCGGGCAGCCCTCTTCGCGAGTGATGATGATCGCGCCCTCGGTGGAGCCGAAACCATCCCACACCGTGCAATCGAAGCGCCGGCTGAACTCCGCGATATCGCGGTCGCTGGCCTCGTTGCCGAACGCTACCCGCAGCGGGTTGTCGTGGTCATCGGGGCGCTCGGCGGTGGCCAGCACGTAGGCCAGCGGCTTGCCGACGTAGTTCATGAAGGTGGCGCCGTAGCGGCGCAGATCGGGCAGCAAACCCGACGCCGAAAACGTCGCCGGCACCATCGCCGCACCGGCGCCCACCGCAACGCTCCAGCCCGCGAGCAGCGCGTTCGAGTGGAACAGCGGCATCGACAGGTAGCAGATATCGGAGGCTGTGACGTCGAACCGCTCGATCAGCGTCGTGCCGGCGAACAACACGGTCAGGTGCGTGACCTGCACGGCCTTGGGCTCGCCGCTGGTGCCGGAGGTGAAGATCATCATGAAGGTGTCGGTCGGTGCCACCTCGCGGTGCGGCGTCAGGGCCCCGGCCGCCGCCAGCAGCCCCGTCCACTCACTACTCGAGATGCCGACCACTCGTACGCCGGGCAAGTCCAGGCCGTCGAGCAGGTCACGGTGCGCGGGGTCGGTGAGCAGGATCTGGCAGTCGGCCCGCAGGATGTCGTGAGCCAGTGCGGTGCCGCGGCGGGTGTCGTTGATGCCGCACAACACAAAGCCGCCCAGCGCCGCGGCCGCCATCGCGGTGAGCATCTCGGGGGTGTTGCCCAGCAGCGCACCGACGTGCAGCGGTCGTTCGCGGTCGGCGATGCCGATCAGGGCGGCGGCGACTGCGGAGGCATCCGCGAGATGCTCGTCCCAGCACCACTCCCGGTCACCGCATTTGACCGCGGGGCTGCGGTCGCCCAGCCGCTCGCGAAGCAGTTGCTGCAGGGTGTCCGCCACGGCTCATCACCCTATGCCGCGGTTAGTCGTTGTCCATGCCCCCAGGTGTCGTCTTGGACACCTGCATCAGGAACTCGTAGTTGCTCTTGGTCTTGCGCAGCTGGTTCATCAGCAGGTCGATGGCCTGGTGTGAATCCAACCCGGACAGCACCCGACGCAGCTTGTGCACGACCGCGAACTCGTCGGGCGGCAGCAGCAGTTCGTCTTTGCGGGTGCCGGACGGGTTCACGTCGACCGCGGGGAACACCCGTCGTTCGGCGATCTTGCGGTCCAGCTTGAGTTCTGCGTTGCCGGTGCCCTTGAACTCCTCGAAAATGACTGTGTCACCGGTAGATCCAGTCTCGACCATGGCGGTGGCGATGATGGTCAGCGACCCGCCTCCCTCGATGTTGCGTGCCGCACCGAGGAACCGCTTCGGTGGGTACAGCGCCGTCGAGTCGACACCGCCGGACAGGATTCGCCCCGAAGCCGGCGACGAATTGTTGTAGGCGCGTCCCAGCCGGGTGATGGAGTCGAGCAGCACCACAACGTCCTTGCCCTGTTCGACGAGCCGCTTGGCGCGCTCGATCGCCAACTCGGCAACCGACGTGTGATCCGACGGCGGCCGGTCGAAGGTGGACGCGATGACTTCACCCTTGACCGAGCGCTGCATGTCGGTGACCTCCTCAGGGCGCTCGTCGACGAGCACGACCATGAGGTGGCATTCCGGGTTGTTCTCGGCGATTGCGTTTGCAGTGTCTTGCAGAATCGTCGTCTTACCGGCCTTCGGCGGCGACACGATCAACGCGCGCTGGCCCTTACCGATCGGCATGATCAAATCGATCACCCGGGTGGTCAGCCGGTCTGAGCTGGTTTCCAGACGAAGTCGCTGATTCGGGTACAGCGGGGTGAGTTTGCCGAATTCCGGACGCTTTTTGGCATCTTCGACCGGGGCACCGTTCACACTGTCGAGCCGCACCAACGGGTTGAACTTCTGCCGCGGATTTTGCCCACCGCCTTCCCCTTCTCGGGGCACCCGCACAGCACCGGTAACCGCGTCGCCGCGGCGCAAGCCGTTCTTGCGCACCATGTTCATCGACACGTAGACGTCGTGGGGACCGGCCAGATATCCGGACGTACGCACGAACGCGTAGTTGTCGAGCACGTCGAGAATTCCGGCTACCGGCTGGACGACGTCGTCCTCGCGCAGTTCGGTTTCACCGCCGTCGCCCGACCGCTCGCCGCGGCGCCTGCGTTCCCGGAACCGACGGCCCCGACGGCCCTGCCGTCCTTCGCCGTCGTCGTCGCCGCCACGGTTCTGTTGCCCGGTCCCGTCTTTTTGGCCCTGCTGATCGCTGTCCCTATCCGACTCGTCGGACTTGGTGTCCCGTTGGTCACGTCCGCGCTTATCGGTGTCGGACTGCCCGGCCTTCTCGCCCTGTTTGCTCTGCTCAGAGTCGGCGGCAGGTGTTCCCGCCCCGCGCGAGGCGACGCGCCGTTCCCGTCGGGCTGCCTCGGCGTTGCCGGGATTCTCGTCGTCTTGAGACGACGGGCCGCTGGCCTGGGCACCGTTGGCCTGCCCTCGGCTTTGCCGGATCGCCGCAATCAGTTCGTTCTTACGCATCCCCGAAGTGCCCTTGACACCGGCCCGATTGGCCAGCGCGCGAAGTTCGGGAAGCACCATGGTGGACAGCGAACCGTCCGACCCGGTGTTGGTTTCCACCGCCGACGCGGATGTGTCCGACGCGGTGGGAGTGTCTGTGCTCACGGAATCTGACAGCTTGTTGTCTTCGGTGCTGTCGTCAGCCGTGACGAGGTCCGTATCAGTCACGGATTTCCTTTCTTCCCTCGCTGATCAGGTCACGCGAGGGGTTCGTCGCATTCAGCCAAATCGCTGAGTGCTGCCAACCATCGTCTCTGCAACGGCGATCGCCGGGTTTAACGATTTAAACGGCGAACCATCGTCAACGAGAAGAATTGGTGGTCGTCCTGGTGGCACGCAGTGTGTATGCATGATGCAGAAGCTGCGATTGCTGGACGGCTCCGAGGATAACGCGCTTCGTTGCCGGAAGCAAGAAACGGCCACCCCCGTGCCGGCCGGCGTCAACTGGGAACGGCCACGCCGGAACTCCAGCGAACTCCGTCGCCGGCCCTCATCTCGCCGATGGCAAACCCGTTTGCGGCACCATACTGGATGGCCTCAGAAGGCAGTTCCGGCTCTGTGCTCAGCGCGACAACCGCGGGCCCGGCACCAGAAAGTACCGCCGCGATGCGATAACGCCGCAACAGTCGAAGGTATTCCGCCGACGCCGGCATCGCGGCAGCCCGCTGCGGCTGGTGCAGCACGTCCTCGGTGGCCGCCATCAGTAGATCGGGTCGCTCGGTCAACGCGACCACCAACAACGCGGCACGGCTGACGTTGAACCGCGCGTCGACGTGGCTGACCTGTGCGGAAAGCATCGCCCGGGTCTCGGCCGTCGAGGACTGCTCCTCGGGGATCGCCGGAAACAGGTGGATGTCTGGGTGAAGCCGCAACGGCACCGCGGCGTAGCCGGGCGGATCACAGCTGCTGTCGATCCACGACACCACCGCTCCGCCCAGCACGGCAGCGGCGGCGTTGTCGGGATGGCCTTCGTACTCCGAGGACAGCTGGATGAGTTCGCTCTCGCTCAGTGGGGTCAAATCAGCTTGAGCCAGAAGCCCATTGACGGCCGCCAGGCCACCGACCACCGCTGCGGCGGACGAACCCATACCGCGGGAATGTGGGATGGCGTTGCGACAACGGACCACCAGACCCGGGGCGCCGACCCCGGCCGCGCGCAACCCGGTCTTCACCGCCCGGACGACCAGATGATCGGCGTTTAGCGGGAGTTGGCCCGCGCCCTCGCCCTCGACTTGTACGGCCAAGCCGGAATCCGTGGTTTCGACGACAATTTCGTCGTAGAGACCCAACGCCAGGGCGATGCTGTCGAAGCCGGGCCCGAGATTGGCACTGGACGATGCGACGACGGCGCTCGCCAACAGCCCGGGAGCCAGCGTCTGTGTCACTGGAGCGCCGCCACTAGACCCGATGAGTGGCGACCCGCTGCACCCGGCTCCGCCGCGCTCGCGATCGCCACTAGACCAGTCCCAACTTCGCGACCACGGCGACGGGGTCGACGGGCACCGGGGACACCCTCGGCAAGTCCTTTAACGCCGTATCCGGGTCCTTGAGGCCATTGCCGGTCACCGTACACACCACGGTCGATCCAGCCGGCACCCAGCCGTCCTCGATCGACTTGAGTAGACCGGCGATGCCGGCCGCCGACGCGGGTTCGACGAACACCCCCTCCGCACGCGCGACCAGGTGGTACGCCGCCAGGATCTCCTCGTCGGTGGCCGCCAAGAAGCGCCCGTGGGACTGCTGCTGCGCCTCGACGGCCGACGACCACGACGCCGGCGAGCCGATGCGGATCGCGGTGGCGATGGTCTCGGGCTGGCTCACCGGCTTGCCCAACACCAACGGCGCGGCGCCGGCGGCCTGAGTGCCCAGCATGCGCGGCAGTTTGTCGGTGACTCCCTCAGCGTGATATTCGGTGTAGCCCTTCCAGTACGCGGTGATGTTCCCCGCGTTGCCGACCGGCAGCGCGTGCACGTCCGGTGCGGCACCCAGCACGTCGACGATTTCGAACGCGGCCGTTTTCTGCCCCTCGATGCGCAGTGGGTTGACCGAGTTGACCAGCGAGATGGTTGGAAAGTCAGCGGCCATTTTGCGGGCGAGTTCCAGGCAGTCGTCGAAGTTTCCGTCGATCTGGATGATCTTGGCGCCGTGCATCACCGCCTGTGCGAGCTTGCCCATCGCGATCTTGCCCTGCGGTATCAGGACCGCACAGGTGATCCCCGCACGGGCCGCGTATGCCGCCGCCGACGCCGACGTGTTGCCGGTCGACGCGCACAGCACGGCCTGCTGCCCGCGGGCCACGGCGTCGGTGACCGCCATCGTCATGCCACGGTCCTTGAACGAACCGGTGGGGTTAAGGCCCTCGACCTTCAAATGCACCGTGCAGCCGGTCTGCTCGGAGAGCGTGGCCGCGTGGATCAGCGGGGTGCCGCCCTCCAGCAGCGTGATCGGCGTCCAGTCGTCGCCGACCGGCAACCGGTCACGGTAGGCCGCTATCACGCCCGGCCAGGGCCGATGTGTGCTCGTCTCGGCGGCACTCGTGGAGCTCATGGGCTCGTTCCCTCCAGTCGCAGCACACTGGCTACAGCCTGCACCACGTCCAGGTCGGCCAGCGCGCCGACAGTCTCGGACAGCGCGGCCTCGGTGGCCCGGTGGGTGACGACCACGATGCGGGCGCCAACCCGCCGGCCGTCCTCGTCGGCCACGCCTTCCTGGCGGACTTCGGCGATGCTGACTTCCCGCCTGGCGAATTCGGATGCGACCGTGGACAAAACACCCGGCTTGTCGGCAACGTGCATGCTGACGTAATAGCGGGTCGAGATCAGTCCGATCGGGGCGATGGCCAGCCGAGCGTACTGCGACTCGCGTGGCCCGCGACCGCCGAGTACCCGGTTGCGGGCAGCCATTACCAAATCACCGGTTACCGCCGATGCGGTTGGCGCCCCACCGGCGCCCTGTCCGTAAAACATCAGCCGGCCGGCAGCCTCGGCCTCGACCACGACTGCGTTGAACGCACCGTTGACCGTGGCCAGTGGGTGCGACAACGGCACCAGTGCCGGGTAGACCCGCGCCGAAATCCGTTGCTGCCCATTATCGGTAGTGATTCGTTCGCAGATGGACAGCGGCTTGATGGCGCAGCCGAGCGCCCGGGCGGAGGCGAAGTCGTCCGAGGTGATCCTGGTGATGCCCTCGCGGTATACGTCGTCGGCGGTGACCCGGGTGTGAAACGCGATGGACGCCAGAATCGCGGTTTTCGCCGCGGCGTCATAGCCTTCGACGTCGGCGGTGGGGTCGGCCTCGGCGTACCCGAGTGCGATGGCGTCGGCCAGCGCGTTCGCGTAATCGACACCGGTGCTGCCCATCTCGGAGAGGATGTAATTGGTGGTGCCGTTGACGATGCCGGCCACCCACTGCACGGTGTCGCCGGCCAGCGACTCGGTCAGCGGTCGGATCACCGGGATGGCGCCGGCCACTGCCGCCTCGAAATACATGTCGACGTGGGCGCTTTCAGCGGCCTGGGCGAGTTCGCCGGTCGACTTCGACAGCAACGCCTTGTTCGCGGTGACGACGGACTTGCCGTGCTCGAGTGCCGAGAGGATCGCCTTGCGGGCCGGCTCGACCGGACCCATCAGTTCGACGACGATGTCGACGTCCTCGCGAGAAACCAGTTCTTCGATGTTGTCGGTGAGTAGATCGACCGGCACACCCCGATCGGCGGCAACCCGACGCACGCCGACGCCGCGCAGCACCAGTGGCGCACCGATTCGGGCCGCGAGGTCCTCGGCGCTGTGGTCGATGATGCGGACAACCTCGCTACCGACGTTGCCCAATCCCAGGACCGCTACGCCGACCGGCTTTCCGTCATCATTCATGTGCGCCACTCCTCACCTCCAGACTCAGCAGATCGTCGAACGTCTCCCGACGCAGGATCAGCCGGGCGCGCCCGTCGCGCACGGCCACCACCGCCGGCCGGCCGATCAGGTTGTAGCGGCTCGAGAGCGAATAGCAGTAAGCACCCGTTGCGGCCACCGCGACCAGGTCACCCGGTTGCAGGTCTGCCGGGACCCAGCTATCTCGTACGAGGATATCGCCGCTCTCGCAGTGCTTACCGACGACCCGTGCCAGCGTCGGAGCCGCTGCACTGGCCCGGGACGCCAGCCGCACGTCGTACTCCGCGCCATAGAGCGCGGTGCGGATGTTGTCACTCATGCCACCGTCGACGCTGACGTAGCGACGGTGTGCCGTCGCGCTCACATCGACGTCCTTGACGGTGCCGACCTCATAGAGGGTAATTGTCCCGGGGCCCGCGATGGCGCGCCCGGGTTCGACGACCAGCCTGGGCGGCTGCAGGCCCACCGCCTCGGATTCGTTGCGCACGATCGCGCCGAGTTTGGCCGCCAGCTCGCTCACCGGCGGCGGGTCATCGGGCGGCAGGTACGAGATCCCCAGTCCGCCACCAAGATCGACGGTGGAGATCTGGCTGGTCTTGTCCACACCGAACTCGGCAACGACGTCACGTAGTAAACCGATGACGCGGTGCGCGGCCAGTTCGAACCCGCCGACGTCGAAGATCTGCGACCCGATATGACTGTGCAGGCCCACCAATCTGAGGTGATCGGCGGCGAACACCCGCCGCACCGCTGCCATCGCCGCACCGTTGGCCAGCGACAGCCCGAATTTCTGGTCTTCGTGAGCGGTGGAGATGAACTCGTGGGTATGCGCCTCGACCCCGACGGTGACGCGGACCAGCACATCCTGGACGACGCCGGCCTCGGCGGCCACGGCGTCGAGGCGCTCGATCTCGGCCATCGAGTCGAGCACGACATGCCCGACACCGGCTTTGACCGCGGCGGTCAACTCTGCGACCGATTTGTTGTTGCCGTGCAGGGCGATCCGCTCCGGTGGGAACTGTGCGTGCAGCGCCACGGCGAGCTCACCGCCGGTGGCCACGTCGAGTGAGAGGCCCTCTTCGTCGACCCAGCGCGCGATCTCACTGGACAGGAAGGCTTTGGCGGCATAGTAAACGTTGTGCCCGCCGCCGAAAGCGGCCGCGATTTCCCGGCAGCGGGAGCGGAAGTCGTCTTCGTCGATCACGAACAGCGGTGTGCCATATTCTCGCGCCAACTCGGTAGCCGCGACGCCGGCGATACTAATCATCCCGCTGTCGTCACGAAGTACGTTGCGGGGCCAGACATTCGGTGCTAGCCGCAACATCTCTTGCGCCGTCGATGGTCGCGGCGGAATGCCCGAATGATGCATCTCTTCGGCGTGCCGGGGCCCGGCTGGATGGGCGTTCACATTCGCTCCGGGGCGTTGACTCCCAGGATGGCCAATCCATTGGCGATGACCTGGCGGGTAGCCTGGCACAGCGCCAGGCGCGCGGTGTGCAGTTCGCCTGCTTGTTCGTCGCCTTGCGGCAACACCCGGCACGAGTCGTAGAACCGGTGGTAATCACCGGCCAGGTCCTCCAGGTAGCGGCACACCCGGTGGGGTTCCCGCAAGGCTGCCGCGCTCTTCAGCACCCGCGGGAACTCGCCGAGAGCGCGGATCAGCGTGCCCTCCTTGTCGTGGGTGAGCAGCTCCAGGTGGCTGGTGTCGGGGATCAGGCCGAGTTCCGCGGCGTTACGGGCCAGCGCGGAAAGCCGGGCATGCGCGTATTGAACGTAGTAGACCGGGTTTTCGTTGGACGCCGATGACCACAGGGCCAGGTCGATGTCGATCGGGGTGTCCACCGAGGAGCGGATCAGGCTGTAGCGGGCGGCGTCGACGCCGATCGCATCGACGAGGTCGTCGAGGGTGATCACCGTGCCGGCCCGCTTGCTCATCTTCACCGGCTGGCCGTCGCGGACCAGGTTCACCATTTGGCCGATGAGCACCTCGACGTTCGCCGGGTCGTCGCCGAACGCGGCCGCTGCGGCTTTGAGCCGCGAGATGTAGCCGTGGTGGTCGGCGCCGAGCATGTAGATGCACAAGTCGAAGCCGCGTTGCCGCTTGTCCAGGTAGTAGGCGAGATCGCCGGCGATGTAGGCCGGGCGGCCGTCGCTTTTGATCACGACCCGGTCCTTGTCGTCACCAAAAGCACTGGAACGCAGCCACGTTGCGCCGTCCTTCTCATAGACGTTGCCCTTTTCGCGAAGCTGCGCGATCGCTTGGTCGACACGGCCGCTGGTGTGCATCGACTCTTCGTGGGTGTAGACGTCGAAGTCGGTGCCGAAGTCGTGCAACGACTGCTTGATATGCGCGAACATCAAGTCGACGCCGATTTCCCGGAACGTTTCGTGCTGCTCGGCCTCGGGCAGGGTCAACGCGTCGGGCGCCTTCTGCAAAACCTGCGCGGCGATGTCGGCGATGTAGCTGCCCGCGTAGCCATCCTTGGGCGTCGGCTCCCCTTTCGCGGCGGCGATCAGCGAGTTGGTGAACCGGTCGATCTGCGCGCCGTGGTCGTTGAAGTAGTACTCGCGCACCACGTCGGCGCCCTGCGTCGTCAGCAACCGGCCCAGCGCGTCACCGACAGCTGCCCAGCGGGTGCCGCCGATGTGGATGGGACCGGTGGGGTTGGCCGAAACGAACTCCAGGTTGATCTTGTGGCCGGCCTCGGTGTCGGAATGGCCGAACGTGCTGCCCGCGTCGATGATGTTGTGGACGATGACGCCCTGCGCCGACGCCGCCAGCCGCAGGTTGATAAAGCCCGGCCCGGCCACCTCGGCCGAGGCGATTCCGTCGGCCCGGGCCAGCACCTCGGCGAGCCACCCGGCCAGTTCACGCGGGTTGGCCCCGACCTTCTTGGCGACCTGCAGCGCCAGGTTGCTGGCGTAATCGCCGTGCTCGGGGTTGCGGGGCCGCTCGACGGTGACCGTCGGCGGCAGCGCGGCGGTGTCGAGGCCGCGCTCGCGCAACACCGCGGTCGCGGTGGTCTTGAGCAGCTCGGCCAGGTCAGCGGGGGTCACGAAGAACTATCCTATGGGCTGTGCTGCTGACGACCCGAATCCGTTCCGGTGCTCGGCTGCCCGCCGTTATGCGTTAGTCTGTCGGGGCCCGCTGGCGCAGCATCTCACGCGTGCGCCCCCGTAGCTCAGGGGATAGAGCGTCTGCCTCCGGAGCAGAAGGCCGCAGGTTCGAATCCTGTCGGGGGCACTCATGTTTCAGCTGCTCAGGCGGTATCCCTTGCGCCCGCCCTCGTCCACGTTTCTGCACTGAGGTCGATCGGGTACCCGTCGGCGCATGAACAAATCGATGCGCTTCGCTGCCACAACGATTATGTCTGCCACTTTGGGCCTGGCGGGCTTGTGCGCCACGGTTGACGCCCAGGCTCCTGCCCGGCCACCCGCGCCGGATTACCCGTGCGCGGGTCAACCCTACGGCCCCGGGTGGGGTCCTGACTGCGACGACCCGGGACCCGGCGCGGGTGGATACGGCCCGGCTGGGCCTGGCGTAGGGGGTGACGACCCAGGATCCGGTGGTTGGGGCCCCGGTGGTCAGGGACCTGGCGGCGGTAACGGCGGCGGCGACAACGGCGCCGGCGGGGGCGGCACCGGCCAGGGCGAGCACTAGGCCCCG
>NZ_JBOHHI010000051.1:0-15273 GCF_050700595.1 Mycobacterium sp. | reverse complement strand
CAAATCGAAAAATTCTCGCCTCACCGACCTGGGAATCCAGTCACCCCTTGCCACAGCAACCTCCACAAATCATCGGCACGTTGCAACGACCATATGAACACGCCCGGCGTGTCGCCCGGGAACACGCACGCTCGCGCCAGATGCTCAGCCGACCACCGGAATGAGCAGCCGCGCACCGTGATCCGAGCCCCAATGCAGGGTGGCGCTGCCGCGTGCCGGACGTTCGTAGGCTGCCGGGAACTGGCCGGTGATCGGGTTGCGTGGCCATAACCACCGACCCGCGACGACCAGCCGGAGTTGCTCGCCGGCCCGAAACAGCGTCGCCGACGGACCGAGCGGGATATCGACCTGCACGATCTGGCCCGGCTGCAGCGGATGACGCGCGTCCAGCGCCGGCACCGGCTCGAAGCGCCGGGACGCGGTTTCGTCGAGTGCCCGCATCGACGCCTTCAGCCACCCGGAGGTGATGCGGTCGCGTCCGAACCCGTAGGAACCCTCGAACGGCACGTAGGTCTTCCCGCGCCACTTTTCGACGCCGACGAACAGATTCACGTCGTCGCAGCCGCGGGCTTCGACGAATAGCCGCAGCGCCATCGGACCGGATATTTCGGTGTCCGCCGGCAGCGTCCAACCGAAACGTGCTCCGCCGGAAGGGGTGTCGAAAGCGATGGCGCCTTCTCGCTCGGTGGGCGTCATGCGCAGGCCCGCGTCGCTGAGGTACAGCGGCGTCCAGGTCGCGGACGCAGGCGGCCAACTGGATTCGTCGCGGACCGCTGCGACACGGTCGCGGTCTTCACGCACCTCCAGGCGCACCCGCGGCGGCGCGGCCGCAGTGCCGCCGCGCAGGTGCCGGTCGAGGAATCCCAGCTGGGTGGCCAGGGCCGTCTCGGAATAGAACGTGGTCCACTTGCCGCCGCGATGGGTGTACAGGTGCCGGTCGGCCGAACGGATCTGCTCAAACCCGCGCACCGATCCGCGGCTGTGCAGGTTGTTGTCGGAGAAGCTGCCACAGATCAGTGCCGGCACCTCGATCTTGGACAGGTCGGGCACCAACGCCCGCCACCACTCGTCGCGCAGCGGCCGATTCGCATTCTCCTGGCCCACATCGTATGTCAGTCGGGCAGTCCGCACGCCGCGGCTCCACAGCCTGACGAAGCCGAGCTCGCGGATGCCGCCCGGGCGCATCAGGTCACGGTAGGCGTCGGTGAACCCCTCCCACGGGACAATCGCCTTGAGGTGCGGCGGCCGCAGCGCGGCCGCCTTCCACTGCGAAATCGCAAGGTAGGACACCCCGATCATGCCGACCGCGCCGGTGCTCCACGGTTGGCCGGCGGCCCATTCGACGACGTCGTAGACGTCCTCGCCTTCCTGATCGGACAGCAGCGAACCCACGCCGTCGGATCGGCCGGCGCCGCGCAGATCGCAATTGACCACCGCGAAGCCGTGGGCGGTCCACCACGCCGGATCCGGTGCCTCCCAACCGGTCAGAGAAGAAAACCGCAGCGGCGAAGGTTGCCGCAATACCCGGTACTGAAACGGCACCGAGAAACCCCGGCCCCGCTTTTCCCTGGGGGTGTTGTCCTTGCCGTAGGGGTGTGCGCACAACAGCACCGGAAACGGGCCGTCACCGGCCGGCAGAAAGACGTTGGTGCGCAGCACGGTCCCGTCACGGGTCGTCGCCGGCACGTCGCGACGCACCACTACAGCGCCAGGTGCCGGGACGTAAACCTCTACGGGACAACGCAACACGCTGCGCAGGCGCTGCAAGGCATAACGGGCCGAGCCGGGCCGCTTCCACGGCCGGTCGGGTGCCGCTGCGTCGGGTGAGGTCATGTGGTTTAGCTTTCCAGCTCAGGCGGCGACGGGTCGCCGTCGATGGTGTCCAGGGCGTGGGCGGCCAGGGCGCGGCCGACGGCGATCAACTCGGCCGCGCGGTGGAATTCTATGCTGCGGCAGGCCGATCGCGGCACCTCGATCAGCAGGTCGGGCGGATAAGCCGCAAGGGTATGGCGGGCCAATGCGGCCTGGGCGATGTCGATGGTGCGATTCATCACCTCGAAACGGCCGCCCAGCTTCGGTGCCTCGGCTGCCACCTCGTCATCGTCAACCGGGGACTCCACCTCTTCGGGCGCGATCCCGGGCTCCGGGATCGAGGCGCCCAACCGGCTCAGCACCGCCCGTGCGGCCGGCCGCTCCAGCAGCGACCGGGCGGTGCCGGCATCGAACAACGCCGAGGTGCCGCGCACCATGCGGTTCAGCCATTCCGTCGCGGGCCGGGATTCGGCCTCGCGCTCGGCTTCGGTCTCACCGCCGGACAGGCTCACCGCGATGGTCAGATCCGCGTTGACCGCGGCTATCGGCGCCATCGGCAATGGGTCGAGGATTCCGCCGTCGGCGAGCAGCCGCCCGTCGACCACGTGCGGCGCGATCACCCCGGGAATCGCGATCGACGCCCGGATGGCCTCGTCGACCGGGCCACGCTGCAGCCACACCGACTTTCCGGCGATCAGATCGGTCGCCACCGCGGTATACGGGACCGACAGCTCCTCGATGGCGACCGGGCCCAGAATCTCACGCACCGCGTCGAGGATCTTCTCAGCCCGCAGCACCCCGGCCGCGCTGATGGACGGGTCCAACAGCCGCAGCATGGCCCGCTGCGTCAGCGCCTTGGCCCAGTCGGCGAAGTCATCGAGCCGTCCGGCGGCCTGCAGGCCACCGACCAGGGCGCCCATCGACGAACCGGCGACCCCGACGATCAGGTAGCCGCGCTCGCGTAGCTCGTCGATCACCCCAATATGGGCGTAGCCCCGCGCGCCGCCGCTGCCGAGCGCCAACGCCACCCGGGGCGCCGGCGCACGAAGGGCGTCGGTGTAGGTCATCGGTCCATTTTGCCGCGCGTGATTCGAATTGCGTCTTGGCTGATTGACCGGCCTGTATACGCTCGTCGCGCATCGGTGAGCCGACCGTGCCCGGTCGTTGTGTGCGAGACTGCCTGCCGTGATGGAGCGCAGCAGGTTTTCGGAGTGTTGTCGGCCCTGACTGGCCGCCGATTCCCCATCCGCCCATCTGCTCTGGAGTTCTCCCATGGTCATCGCCAATCCCGTCGCGTCCCGCCCGTCGGCCACCTGGTCGGTCTCCACACCCACCCGGCTGCGCCCTCCCGACCTGTTGCACGCCACCGACCGTGCCGCCCAGGAGGTGCTCGCGGGGCACTACGACGACCTGCTGCCGCCCGACGGCGTGCCCGCCGACCAACGATGGTTCGCCCGCATCCACAGCGACGACGAACTCGATCTCTGGCTGATCAGTTGGGCGCCGGCTCGTGCCACCGAACTGCACGATCACTGCGGATCGCTCGGGGCGCTGACCGTGCTGTCGGGATCGCTGGACGAGTTCCGGTGGACCGGATCGGGCCTGCGGCGGCGCCGGCTTCACGCCGGTGACCAGGCCGCGTTTCCCTTGGGCTGGGTACATGATCTGGTTTGGGCTCCGCCGCCGACCCCTGCGGCTGTGTTGTCCGGGCCAACCGTCAGCGTGCATGCTTATTCGCCGCCATTGAGCGCAATGTCGTACTACGAGGTCACGGACCGAAACACCTTGCGCCGCCAGCGCACCGAGCTGACCGACGTGCCCGAAGCCTGAGCCCGGTGACGATGCAGTGGGGTCCACGCGCAGCTGGGGACGCGGAGCGTGATGAGGTGGGAGCACCCCCAGCCGCGCAGCGGCGAGGGGGCGAGGCGGGCAATCAGGCGATGAGCCGCATCGACGACGTGCTGGCTACGGCGCGCGGCCGGTTGCGCCGGGTGGCCGCCGACGAGGTGCCCGCCGCGCTGCGCCGCGGCGCGGTGCTCGTCGACATCCGGCCGCACGCCCAGCGCGCCGCCGAAGGCGAGGTGCCGGGGGCTCTGCTGATCGAACGCAACGTGCTGGAGTGGCGCTGCGACCCCACCAGCGACGCCCGGCTGCCGCATGCCGTCGGTGACGACGTCGAATGGGTCATCCTCTGCTCGGAGGGTTACACCTCCAGCCTGGCTGCGGCCGCCCTGCAGGATCTGGGCCTGCGCCGCGCCACCGACGTGGTCGGCGGCTACCACGCGCTGGCCGCCGCCGGCGTTTTGACCTAACGGTGGGTGAAGTTGGCGGGGCGTTTCTCGATGAACGCGGCCATTCCCTCGGACTGGTCGTCGGTCGCGAACGTCGAATGGAACAGCCGACGTTCGCAGAGCAGCCCTTCGGCCAAGGTGGATTCGAAGGCGCGGTTGACGGCCTCCTTGGCCATCCGCGTCGCCGACAGCGACATCTGCGCGATGGTGGTCGCGACGGCCCTGGCCTCGGACAGCAGGTCGTCGGCCGGGACGACCCGCGCCACCAGGCCGCTGCGCTCGGCCTCGGTGGCGTCGATGGTGCGACCGGTCAGGATCAGGTCCATCGCTTTGGCCTTGCCGATCGCACGGGTCAGCCGCTGCGAGCCGCCCATGCCGGGCAGCACGCCGAGCTTGATCTCCGGCTGGCCGAATTTCGCCGTGTCGGCGGCGATCAGCACATCGCACATCATCGCCAGCTCGCAACCGCCGCCCAGCGCGTGTCCGGCCACCGCGGCGATCGTCGGGGTGCGAACGGCCGCCAGCTTGGCCCACGTGGCGAAGTAGTCGGCTCCGAAGGCATCGGCGAACGACAACTGCGACATTTCCTTGATGTCCGCGCCCGCGGCGAACGCTTTCGCCGAACCGGTGATGATGATCGCGCCGATGCCCGCGTCGTTGTCGAATTCGGCTGCGGCACCGGTGACTTCGTTCATCATCTGGCTGTTCAGTGCGTTGAGCGCCTGCGGCCGGTTCAGCGTGATGGTGCCGACGCGGCCGTCGCGCTCGACCAAAATGGTCTCGTAGGTCATACCTTCTCCTCAAAAGTCAGGTCGGGCTCTGCGGGTGCGAAATACGCCTCCACGTCGGGCGCGGTGACTTCCGCCAGGCTCGCGGGCGACCACGTCGGATTGCGGTCCTTGTCGACTAGTTGGGCACGGATGCCCTCCACCAGGTCATGTGAGCGCAGCGACCCACACGACACTCGATACTCTTGCGTCAGAACATCTTCCAGCGTGGCCAGCTTGGCGGCGCGGCGGACCGACTCCAACGCCACCGACAGCGCGATGGGGGAGCGGGTCACGATCACGTCGGCCGCATCATTGGCCGGCTGGGCGCCGTGACTGCGCAGCGCCGCCACGATATCGGCAACGGTGAGACTGTCATAGCAGTCGTCGATCCAGCCTCGTTGCGCGACAAGACCGCTCGGTGGCGATTCGACCGCATGCTCGGCGAGCGCACGCTCGACGCCTTCGTCGATGATCGTCCGGCTGAACTGCTCGAGTTTGTCGTGGGGCACGTAGTGGTCGGCGAATCCCAGTGCGATCGCGTCGGCACCGGAAAACGGCGTGCCGGTCAGGGCAACCTGCAGACCCAGCGACCCGGGTGCCCGCGACAACAGATAGGTGCCGCCGACGTCGGGAATGAACCCGATGCCCACCTCGGGCATTGCCATTTTGGTGGTATCGGTGACCACCCGGATGTTGGCGTGCGAGCCGACGCCCACGCCGCCGCCCATCACGATGCCGTCCATCAGCGACACGTACGGCTTGCCGAACCGGCCGATTTGGGCGTTGAGCAGATACTCGTCGTACCAGAACCGCCGCGCGGCAACCCCGTCGGCGCGGGCGCTGTGGTAGATCGCCACCACGTCGCCGCCGGCGCACAGCCCGCGGTCCCCGGCCCCGGAAAGCACCACCGCACGCACCGCGTCGTCGCGTTCCCATTCGGTGAGCACCGCACTCAGCACATTGACCATGTTCTGGTTCAACGAGTTGATCGCCTTCGGGCGGTTGAGGGTCACAAAGCCGATGCCGTTGTCAACGCGGCTCAAGATCTCATCGGATTCGCCCGTCACGCGCGTGGTCTCCCCTCGTTGGATGCTGACCAGCAATTTAGATCGTTACCCGCACCGCGCTTCCCGCGGGTAAGGTTTACTTGAAGTCTTGAAGTAAGGTTTCTGCGCCGGGAACCCCGGCCGGACCACAGTTCGTTGAGCAGGTGTTCACAGCTTCACGTCACAGGAGAAGAGAGGATCCGACGGTGCGGGAGACTAGCAACCCGGTATTTCGCTCGCTGCCCAAGCAGCGGGGCGGATACGCGCAGTTCGGCACGGGCACGGCCGGCGCCGGGACCCAGTACGGGCATCAGACCGACCCCTATGCAGCCCCGTATGTCGATCAGCGGGCCGGTGTCGCCCGCCCGCTGACCATCGACGACGTCGTCACCAAGACCGGAATCACGCTGGCGGTGCTGTCGGCGGTCGCGGTCCTCTCCTACTTCCTGGTGGAGGGCAACCAGGCGCTGGCCGGCCCGTTCACCTTCGTCGGCGCGTTCGGTGGTCTGGCGTTGGTGCTGATCGCCATGTTCGGCCGCAAGCAGGACAGCCCGGCGATCGTGCTGACCTACGCCGCGCTGGAGGGCCTGTTCCTCGGCGCTTTCTCGTTCATGCTGACCAACCTCGTGGTGTCGTCCACCCACGCCAGCGTGCTGATCGGGCAGGCGATTCTGGGCACGCTCGGGGTGTTCGCGGGCATGCTGGTCGTCTACAAGACCGGCGCCATCCGGGTCACGCCGAAGTTCACCCGGATGGTCATTGCCGGCCTGTTCGGTGTGCTGGCCCTGATGATCGGAAATCTGGTGCTCGGAATGTTCGGCGTCGGCCACGGCGAGGGCCTGGGACTGCGCAGCGGCGGGCCGCTGGCGATCATCTTCTCGCTGGTCTGCATCGGTATTGCGGCGTTCACCTTCCTCATCGACTTCGACGCCGCCGACCAGATGATCCGCGCCGGGGCGCCGGAGAAGGCGGCGTGGGGCATCGCGCTGGGCCTGACCGTCACGCTGGTCTGGCTCTACATCGAGATTCTGCGCCTGCTCAGTTACCTGCAGAGCGACTAGCCGCGCGGGTTGACTCTGCGCTGACGGCGCAGTGTCGGTGGCCCCCGCCACGATGTCCGCATGGGGGCACTGGGGAAGCAGCCGTTCATTGGCTCTGAGGCACTTGCGGCAGGACTTATCAGCTGGCACGAGTTGGACAAGTACTACCAACGGATCATGCCGAACGTCTATGTGGAGAAACGGCTCCCGCCGTCGCTGCTGCAACGCACGTTGGCTGCCTGGCTCTGGTCGGGGCGCCAGGCAGTGATCGCCGGTCTGGCAGCCTCGGCGCTACACGGGGCGAAATGGGTCGATGACGACGCATTGATCGAATTGATCTGGTGCAACGCCAGGGGACCGAAGGGCGTCAGGACCCGCCATGAACTGCTGCTGGACGGCGAAACCCGAATGGTCGACGGTCTTTGCCTGACGACGCCGGAGCGCACCGCATTCGACATCGGCAGGCGTGGAACCATAAGCCGCGCCGTCGCCGGCCTTGATGCGCTTGCCGCCGCCACCGACTTCAAGGTGAGCGACGTCAAGGAACTGGCCGGCAACCATCGTCACACCCGCGGCCTGCGCCAATTGGAAGCGGCATTGGATCTCGTCGACGCAGGGGCCCAGTCGCCGAAGGAAACGTGGTTGCGGTTGTTGCTCATCCGTGCCGGCTTCCCCAAGCCTCGGACCCAGATTCCCGTGCCGGGTGTGGATGGCTTTCCCCGGTACTTCCTCGACATGGGCTGGGAAGACATCATGCTGGCCGTCGAATACGACGGTGATCATCATCGGACGAGCCGCCCGCACTACGTCAAGGACGTCGAACGGCTGGAGTACATATGCCGGATGGGCTGGACTCATATCAGGGTGCTGTCCGAACATCGCGGTCGCGACGTCATATACCGAGTCCAGCGGGCCTGGGACACGTTGACTCTGCGGTGACCAGCCGCCCCACTCGCAGTTTTGCCTGGTAGGCGCAGAGTCAACGCTTACGCGAGCCGCTCCAGGACCATCGCCATGCCCTGACCGCCGCCGACACACATGGTTTCCAGGCCGAACGTCTTGTCCTGGGTCTGCAGGTTGTTCAGCAGCGTGGCCGTGATCCGGGCGCCGGTCATCCCGAACGGGTGGCCGAGGGCAATCGCGCCGCCGGAGATGTTCAGCTTGTCCTCGTCGATGCCCAATTCGCGGGCGGAAGCCAGCACCTGCACCGCGAACGCCTCGTTGATCTCGACCAGGTCGATGTCGCCGATCGACATGCCGGCGTTGACCAGCGCTTTCTTGGTGGCTTCGATCGGGCCCAGGCCCATGATCTCCGGGGACAGCCCGCTCACCCCGGTGGCCACGATGCGCGCCAGCGGGGTCAGGCCGAGCTGCTTGGCCTTGGTGTCGCTGGTGATCACCACCGCGGCAGCGCCGTCGTTGAGCGGGCAGGCGTTGCCGGCGGTCACGGTGCCGTTGGGCCGAAACACCGGCTTGAGCTGGCTGACCTTCTCATACGTCGTACCCGGCCGCGGGCCGTCGTCGACGCTGACGGTGCTGCCGTCGGGCAGGGTGACCGGCGTGATCTCGCGCTCGAAGAAACCGCTTTTGATCGCATCCTCGGCGCGGTTCTGGCTGCGCACTCCCCAGTGGTCCTGGTCTTCGCGGCTGATCCCGGTCAGCAACACGACATTCTCGGCAGTCTGGCCCATCGCGATGTAGACGTCGGGCAGCGCGCCGTCGGCGCGCGGATCGTGCCATTCATCGGCGCCGGCCGCGGCCGCCTCCGAGCGTTCCTGGGCATCGGCGAACAGCGGGTTCTTGGTGTCCGGCCAGGAGTCCGCGCTGCCCTTGCCGAACCGCGACACCGTCTCCACGCCGGCCGAGATGAACGCGTCGCCCTCGCCGGCCTTGATCGCGTGAAATGCCATCCGGGTGGTCTGCAGTGACGACGAGCAGTACCGGGTGACGGTAGTGCCCGGCAGGAAGTCATAGCCGAGTTCGACGGCGACCACGCGCGCGATATTGAACCCGGATTCGCCGCCCGGCAGGCCGCATCCCATCATCAGGTCGTCGATCTGGTGCGGATTCAGCGCGGGCACTTTGTCCAGCGCGGCGCGCACGATCTGAGTAGCCAGGTCGTCGGGCCGTATGCTGACCAACGATCCCTTGGCGGCGCGGCCGATCGGTGAGCGGGTAGTTGAGACGATGACAGCTTCCGGCACGGTCGGCTCCTTCAGGTATGGGCTAACCCGAATCTAGCCGCTATCAGTCCGCCGGCACGACGATGGGTGCCGGCACCCCGGTGGTGTGCCGTCGCAGCAGTCTCGACACGATGACCCGGCGGCGGTGCGGGGCGGTGTCGATCGCCTCCGTGACCGACGGCAACGCGGGCGTCAGGTCGCCGCTGGATTCACCCAGCGCGTCGCACAACGCGGGCAGCAGCTGATCGGCCAGCAGCGCGTACCCAGCCGCCGACGGGTGGTACTGGTCCTCGGACAGCAACAGCGCCGGCGACTGCAGAAAGTTCGACGCCAGCAGGTCGGCCAGCGCTACCGGTATACCGCCGGCCGCCCGGACGGCGACCGCCTGGGCGCGGGCCAGCCGCAGGCCACGGGCGTGTGTCGCCCAGCGCAGCGGCTGGGGGATCGCGGTGATGACCCCGAAGTCGGGGCAGGTGGCGACCGCGACCGCGGCGCCGCCGGCACACAGCCGCCGTACCGCTGCGCCGAGCCGCCGCGCCGACGGCCGGATGCCGTTGAGCGCGGTGATGTCGTTGGCGCCGATCATGATCACCGCCGCATCCGGTGGCGGTCCGGCCACGAACATTGCGTCGACCTGTCCGGACAGCCCCTTGGACGTGGCCCCGACGATCGCCTTGGTGCTCAACCTGACGTGTTTGCTGCTCCGCTCGGCGAGTCCCCGGGCGAGCAGCACACCGGGCACGTCGTCGGCGCTGCGACAGCCGTACCCGGTGGCGGTCGAGTCGCCGAAGACCATCAGGTGCAGATCGACGGGCATTCCGCGCTGCCACCGCTGCACGGGCCCACCGGCCGGGGTGTACACACCGTCGGCTCGCGGCGGAACATTCCAGGCCTTAGGAATGATTCTGCGGGCACGTTCGGCCTGACCGATCAATAGGTTGCGCGCGCCCACGTAGGCCGTGCCCGTCGACGCCAGCGCACCCACAGCGGCCAGCGCAATCGTCGAACGCCGCGGCGCGTGAAGCTCCACATGGTCAGTTTAGGTCGGCTGCGGCCGACGATCCGGCGGTGGAGACGCGATCGAGGTAACAGTGTGGATCAAATGTGATATCGAATACGACTCTTTGATTGTTGAAGTGTTAACGGGTGTCAAGCTAGGTTTGCGAGGTTAGCTGAGCACCGATTCGGGTATGCCTCTAGAGGCAAGAGCTGAACCACATGCTCTGCTACTTCGTCGACTGACTACACGGCGTAGGAGTTGAGCATGACCGCAGCGACAAGAGTATCCGCCAATCCACGTAATCATCTCGGCGCCCGTGACACGCTCCGGGCGCGCCGATTCCCGATCAGCGACGGGGTACCCGTCGAGGTCACCGAGAGTGGTCCCAGCATGGCCGCCCGGCTGGTGGAGCTGGCAACGCATTTGACGGTCCGACCCACGTTGGCCGTGTTCAGCCATGTCCCGCGCGTGCCCTGGCCGTTCGGCCTCATCGACTTTGCATCACGCATATTGTTGCCGGCTCCGGGCACCGTCCGCGCCACCGTGGGCCTGCCCAACGCGACCGCACAGCTGGTGCGTGCCCCCGGGGTGCTGCCGGCGGACGGGAACCGGCGAGTGGTGCTGTACCTGCACGGCGGCGCGTTCCTGACCTGCGGGGCCAACTCGCACAGCAGGATCGTCAATGCCCTGTCGCGGTACGCCGACTCCCCGGTCCTGGTGGTCAACTACCGGCTGATCCCCAAGCATTCGGTCGACATGGCCCTCGATGACTGCTACGACGCCTACCGTTGGCTGCGGTTGCGCGGCTATGACCCGGACCAGATCGTGCTCGCCGGCGACTCCGCGGGCGGCTACCTGGCGTTGGCGCTGGCCCAGCGGTTGCAGCAGGAGAACGAGGAACCGGCGGCGATGGTGGCGATCTCGCCGTTGATGCAGCTTGCCAAGGGACCCAAACAGTCGCATCCCAACATCAAGACAGACGCGATGTTCCCGGCCAAGGCATTCGACGCCCTGGTTGCGCTGGTCGCCAGCGCCGCCTCCAAACACGACGGCAAGCCGGCAGAGCTCTATGAGCCGCTCGACCACATCGAACCCGGCCTGCCCCGGACGTTGATCCACGTATCCGGCTCCGAGGTGTTGCTGCACGATGCGCAGTTAGCAGCCGGAAAGCTGGCAGCCGCCGGTGTTCCGGCCGAGGTTCGGGTCTGGCCCGGCCAGATTCACGACTTCCAGCTCGCCGCGCCGGTGGTCCCGGAGGCGACGCGCTCACTGCGCCAGATCGGCGAGTACATCCGGGAGGCCACCGGGTGAGCAAGGCTCCGGTACCTGAGACTATGAAGGTATGCGGATCGCCCGGCACATCAGTGAACTCATCGGCAATACCCCACTGGTTCAGCTGAACTCGGTCGTTCCCCAAGGGGCCGGGCAGGTCATCGCCAAGGTCGAATACCTCAATCCCGGGTTGAGCAGCAAGGACCGCATCGCGGCGAAGATGATCGACGCCGCCGAAGCGGGCGGGCAGCTGAAGCCGGGCGGCACGATCGTCGAACCCACTTCGGGCAACACCGGCGTCGGGTTGGCGCTGGTCGCGCAGCGCCGCGGCTACAAGTGTGTGTTCGTCTGCCCGGACAAGGTCAGCGAGGACAAGCAGAACGTGCTGCGTGCCTACGGCGCCGACGTGGTGGTGTGCCCGACGGCGCTGCCGCCCGACCATCCGAACAGCTACTACAGCGTGTCCGACCGGCTGGTCACCGAGATCGAGGGCGCCTGGAAGCCCGACCAGTACTCCAACCCCGAGGGCCCGGCCAGCCACTACGAGACCACCGGCCCGGAAATCTGGGCCGACACCGACGGGCAGGTCACCCACTTCGTCGCCGGTATCGGCACCGGCGGCACAATCACCGGCGCCGGCCGCTATCTCAAAGATGTCTCCGCCGGCCGCCCACAAGGGCCGGTACGGGTGATCGGCGCTGACCCGGAAGGCTCGGTGTACTCGGGCGGGACCGGCCGCCCGTACCTGGTCGAGGGGGTCGGCGAGGATTTCTGGCCGGCGGCCTACGACCCCAGCGTGCCCGACGAGGTCATCGCGGTTTCCGACTCCGATTCGTTCAACATGACCAGGCGGCTGGCTCGCGAAGAGGCGATGCTGGTCGGCGGGTCCTGCGGGATGGCGGTGGTGGCCGCGCTGAAGGTGGCCGAGCACGCCGGACCCGACGCGCTGATCGTCGTGCTGCTGCCCGACGGCGGTCGCGGCTACCTGTCGAAGATCTTCAACGATGCCTGGATGTCGTCGTACGGATTCCTGCGCACCCGGCTGGACGGCACCATCGAAGAGCCCACGGTCGGTGATGTGCTGCGCCGAAAGTCCGGTGCGCTGCCCGACCTGGTGCACACCCACCCGTCGGAGACCGTGCGTGATGCCATCGGCATCCTGCGTGAGTACGGGGTCTCCCAGATGCCTGTTGTCGGTGCCGAACCGCCGGTGATGGCCGGCGAGGTCGCCGGCAGCGTGTCGGAACGCGAATTGCTGTCTGCGGTCTTCGAGGGCCGCGCGAAGCTCGCCGACGCCGTCGCACTGCATATGAGCCCCGCGTTGCCGATGATCGGGGCGGGCGAGTTGATCGGTGCGCTCGGCAAGGCGCTGCGGGACTGGGACGCGGTGATGGTTGTGGAGGAGGGCAAGCCGGTCGGGGTCATCACCCGGTACGACTTGCTGGGGTTCCTCTCCGAGGGGCCGCGGCGCCGGTAAATTCGCCGCTACGATCCGGATATTGCGCTTTGTCGGCGGGTGGACTCGGGTAGCGTACTGCAGCGCTGCATTCAGCTAACTCAGCCCTAGCGAGGAAGTCGCCGATGACCGAACAACCGCCTGGCCCACCGTCGGGAAACTATCCGCCGCCGCCTCCCGGTGGGTATCCGCCGCCGCCTCCCGGTGGGTATCCGCCGCCCCCTCCGCCGCAGGGCGGCGGCTATCCGCCACAGGGACCGCCCGGCTATCCGCCACAGGGACCGCCCGGCTATCCGCCCCAGGGACCGCCCGGCTATGCGACGCAACCCGACACCTACCTCGTCTGGGCCATCCTGACGACCCTGTTCTGCTGCCTGCCGCTGGGCATCGTGTCGATCGTGAAAGCGAGCCAGGTGTCCGGTTTGTGGGGACAGGGCAGGTACGCCGAAGCGCACAAGGCGTCCGAGGACGCCAAGAAGTGGGCGATTTGGTCGGCGATCGTCGGCGCCATCGTCATTCTGATCGTGATCGTCCTCAACATCGCGGGAATGTCAGCGCCGGAATCTTGATCGAATTGACGGCGCGCCGGACCGCGCCAATCTCGCTGCGTCTTGGCGCCCCAGTCGGGGTTGCCGTTGCCGCGGTGTTGGGCTGCGCGGTGGTGTGGTGGGCCGAGCCGACCACACCGGGTGGGCCACTTCCGGTGTGCCCGACCAAGCTGCTACTCGGCTTGGACTGTCCCGGCTGCGGCAGTCTGCGAATGTTGTACTCGGTTATGCACGGCGACCTGTTGGCCGCCGCGAAGTTCAACGCGCTGGGACTGGCGGCGCTGGTGTTGCTGGTGTGGGCGTATGCGGCGTGGGTGTACGGACGGGTGGCCGGCCGGTCGGTCTGGAGTTGGCAGCGTTATCGCTGGGCAGCACCGCTGACGCTGCTGCTGGTGTCGGCATGGTTGGTGGTGCGCAACCTGCCGTTCGGGCCGTTCACCGCGCTGCGGGTGTGACGGCCGCGCCTCGCTAGGCTGTTCGTTGATGAGCGAACAGCGCGCCGCCGGCCTTGCAACTAAGGCCATTCACGCGGGCTATCACACCGACCCGTCGACCGGCGCGGTCAATCCGCCGATCTATACGGCCAGCACGTTCGCCCAGGACGGCGTCGGAAAGCTGCGCGCCGGGTTCGAATACGCCCGTAGCGACAACCCGACTCGCGCCGCGCTGGAAGCCTCACTGGCCGCCGTCGAAGAGGCCAGGTTCGGCCGCGCGTTCAGCTCCGGCATGGCGGCCGGCGACTGTGCCCTGCGGGCGGTGCTGCGCCCCGGCGATCATGTGGTCATCCCGGACGACGCCTACGGCGGCACATTCCGCTTGATCGACAAGGTGTTCACCCATTGGGGGGTCGCGTACACGCCGGTCGCGCTGTCGGATCTCGATGCTGTCCGCGTCGCGATCACCCCGCAGACCCGGCTGATCTGGGTGGAAACACCGACGAACCCGCTGCTGTCTATCGCCGACATCGCCGCGATCGCCGGGCTGGCGGCCGAACAGGAGGCAAAGGTGTTGGTGGACAACACCTTTGCCTCACCCGCATTGCAGCAACCGTTGACGCTGGGCGCCGACATCGTGCTGCACTCGACCACCAAGTACATCGGCGGTCACTCCGACGTGGTCGGCGGTGCGCTGCTCACCAACGACGAGGAGCTGGACGCCGCGTTCGGCTTCCTGCAGAACGGGGCCGGGGCGGTGCCCGGGCCGTTCGACGCCTACCTGGCCATCCGCGGGCTGAAGACGCTGGTGCTGCGGATGCAACGGCACGGCGAGAACGCCGCTGCGGTCGCGGAATTCCTTGCCGGGCATCCGTCGATCGGCACCGTGCTGTATCCGGGGCTGCCCAGTCATCCCGGCCATGACGTGGCCGTGCGGCAGATGCGCGGGTTCGGCGGGATGGTGTCGGTGCGGATGCGCGGCGGACGGCCGGCAGCCGAAAGCCTGTGCGCCAACACCGAAGTATTCATCCTGGCCGAGTCGCTGGGCGGGGTGGAGTCGCTGATCGAGTACCCGGCCGCGATGACCCACGCGTCGACGGCCGGCTCGCAATTAGAGGTGCCCGACGATCTCGTGCGGCTCTCGGTGGGCATCGAAGACATCGACGATCTGCTCGCCGACCTCGACCAGGCACTGCGGCAGTAGCGCGAGCAGACGCAAAAGCCCCTCAAAACCGCCGGTTTTGGGGGCTTTTGCGTCTGCTCACCCAGAAAGTGTCGCCACTAGGAGTGGTACGGCTCCGCGCTGACCAACGTCACCTCGACGCTGTTGCCGTTGGGCACCGTGTAGCTGCGGGTTTCGCCGACCTTCGCGTCGAGCAGCGCGCCACCCAGCGGCGAATTCGGCGAGTACACCTCGAGCT